>CAYSMC010000017.1:0-37509 GCA_964432115.1 uncultured Pseudomonadales bacterium
CTAAGAAAAATTAATAAGCAAGACATTAATACCATCAACAATCTGCCATCAATAAATTTAGGTAAATTAATCAAAAAAATTTCAAAAATTAATATTAAAAAAACAAACATAATAAAAACTAAAGGCACAAGGTTCTTTTTAAAATTTATAAAAATATCGTTCATAAATTGTTCCTAATGGTTTTTATTTCTCTCGCCAGTCGCTTACCTGAAATTAAGTAAAAACTAAACAGATAAGTCAAAGCGCTAGCAATCAAACCTAAAAATAATTTACTTAAAGATTGAGTCCAAATTGACATACCCAACAAACCTGTGATCGTCATTGCTAAAGAAGCAAATAATTGGGTGTTAACATTGCGCCAAATATCAATTGCTACATATTTTTTGATCAAAATCACTGACAAAATTGAGGTAAAAGAAATCAACAGCGCTGCTAGTGCTACACCATTATAACCAAACAAGTAAATCAGAATCGGTGTTAATATCCAAGTTAGAATGGTCCAAAATAACATTAGTTTCAGAGTTTGGTTAATTTTGCCAATCGCATTCAAGGCATTAAGCAATGGTGTAGAAATTGCCGCCCACAACACACTCAAAGTAAACATGATAAAACTTGGCACGGCTGGCTGCCATTTAGCATAACGGTCAAAAACCATAATTAGCGGTTGAATGAATAGACTCATACCAATAAGTACTGGGAAAATAGCTAAACTAATAAAATAGATTGATTTTTCGATAGCTTTTTTCAAAACACTCGGGTGAGCCTGCAATCTCGAAAAAGTGGGAAAAGTAACCGACATAACGTTAGATACTGTTAAATTATATGGATACATAGACCAATTTTTTGACCATTGCAAATAACCGAATTGATCAAGTGGTAAATAAGCACCTAGCGCTAAAAAATAGAGTTGATCTTTAATTCTAGCCAGAAAATCATTAAGTTGAAATTTCACCCCAAAGTTTAATAAACTTTTTAGTGATTTTTTATAAATTGCTAAATAAGAAATCCAAGGTTGAATGATTTGCATTACTAACACTCCAATTAAACTGCGAGCAATACTGGCATAGGCATAGGACAAAACTCCGTAACCTCTCCAGGCTAAAGCAATTAAAATGACGTGAAATACTAATTGTTCAAAAATTTGGGGCAAAATTAGTTTATTAAATTCGAGTTTACGAGTCAAAATAATTGAAGGAATAGTTTTTAACGTTGCCAGTGGAAATGAAATAGCTAAAGCTAATAACAACCAATTGCCATCTCTACCAATTTTTTGTTCAAACAAGCCAAAATAAATCATTAAAAGAACCAAAAAACAAATAAACCATGAAAGTATTTGTTGAATAGTAAAAGCTGTCTGATAATCTTCTTGAGTAGGTTCTGTTTTTTTTTGAATTAAAGAAGAAGCTAAACCTATGTCAGAAAAAAAGATTAGGAGGGCAATAATTTGAGTAACAATGCCATAAATACCAAAGTCCTCTGGACCTAAGAAAACACTTAAGATTAAAGCGGATAACAAACCGATAGCTTGCAATAAAATAGTACGAATAAAAAAAGAAATCACTCCTGTTAGTGATTTCTTTTTAATTTCTTTTAAATCAGTCTCAGCAGCCAACACTTCATCAAAGTGCTCCACAGCTTCTGTTGCTTCAGTCATTACCATAGTCCTTATTTTAAAGCTTTTCTCAAGCTTTGAAAATGAGCTCTTTTAAAGTATACTTTGAAGGAGAAATTCTTTTAAAGATTAAATTTATGAAAAAAGATCAATCACCCAAAAAAGAAGATATTACTCTGAGCATTGAATATCAAAAACCAAAATTGTTCTGGAGAATAATCTTAGCTTTATTTTTGTTTTTTATAATCAGTGTCGTAATTACTAGCTTTATTGCTTATCGAAAAATAAAAAAATATAGAGATCAATTCTTGCAAGGAGCGGTCATTAGTGTAGAAGATTTTGAACAAACTATTAAAACAGTCGCTGATGATTTTACTGCTCTATCAGAAAATCCCCAACAAGTTGTTCAAGAAAAAAATCTGTTAATTTTGGGTGCAGATCAAGTCGAGGGCAGAAATGGAGGAGCCTTATTAACCGATACCATTTTACTTTTACAACTAAATTTAGTTGATAATCAAGTTAAATCAGTGGCTCTACCTCGAGACCTCTATCATCCTGATTATCAAACAAAAATTAATGCTCTTTATTATTATGGTTTAGAAAAAGACCCCGAACATCCCTTAACCTTCCCCACTCAGGCAATTAGTGAATTAGTTGGCATTAATATTGATCATACTTTATTGATTGAGATTGGCGCTTTGGAAAACTTAATTGACCTAGTTGGCGGAATAACAATCGAGATTGAAGAGGGATTTACCGATCCTCTGTTTCCCAAAAAAGGAGTTGATGTTTCAATAGAAACTGATCCCGCCATCCTTTATGAAACTGTTATTTTTAAAGAAGGACAAGAAATAATGAACGGTAATCGTGCCTTACAATATATGAGAAGTCGTAATAGTGGCGATGATCAGGGCACCGACTTAGCTCGAGGTCAAAGACAACAGACAGTACTCAAGGCTCTTTTGGAACAAATTTTTACCCCAGAATTTCTAATTAGAGAACCAAAAAAAGTGGGCCAACTTTATCGCTTCTATTTAGATCATTTTGACCAATCTCTCTCAGTTAATGAATTAGCCAAAATAATGATTAGTTGGTTAATCATTCATCGCTCTGATACTGAGGTCTTTGCTCCTCAATTTATTATACATAACATTTCCGTTTATCCAGAGGACAATCAAGGGTTGATTATTCACCCTCCACTCTGGCAAACTCAACAGCAATGGATCTATCAAATCCGTGACCTCAATGTTTTTCGAGAAACTCTTCAAAAATTTTTTATAAAAAATGAGTTAAACTAATAATAATGTTAAAACAAAAAAACTTTAATCGAATTATTTTTATCTTACTGATTTTTTTGGCTTTGGCGCTTGGTTATTTTCAATCAAGTTTGGAAACTCAAGAACGCAAATATAAATATCTTGAAGATCGTTATGTAAGATTAGAAATGATGATCGGAGCTACTGAAAGCGCTCAATTAATTGAAGATTCTTATCAAATAATCGACAATCAAGGTCGATTGATTGAGGACTAATTATGCCAGAAATCGCTTATTATCGGCCAGATAAAAAACTAGCAATTGCTAAAAATATCTATCGCACTCCAATTAAAGATTTATTTTATTTAAAATATCCAAAATTTATTGATGAAAGGGGTTATTTTTCACAAGTATTGGAACCGACGAGAATCTGTCAACAAATTAATGCTAATTTTCAAATCAAGCAAGTTAATTTATCTGTCTCAAAAACTAAGGTGCTGAGAGGCATACATGCTGAAAATTGGAATAAATTAATCACCGTTCTTAATGGTCGAGCTCAATTAGTGGTGGCTGATATTAGAAAAGACTCAGTTACATATAAAAAATTAGTTTATTTTGACTTTAATGCAGATTCAAAGAGTCAATGGGGTGAATCTTTATACATCGGCGCAAAATTGGGCAATTCTATTTGTGCTATACAAGGTCCAGTCTATTATCTTTATGGAGTTGATCAACTTTATCAAGATCGAAAAACTAGCGATGATCAGGCAATTTATCTATTTGATCCCGATCTTAATATTAATTGGCCATTTTCCCAAGAAGAAATGATCATTTCTCAGCGAGATTTAGATAGCATTAGTTTAAAAGAACTTGAAGAAAAGGATTAAAATGGCAAACACTCTCCTCGTCACTGGTGGAGCTGGCTTTATTGGCTCTAACTTTATTCATTATTGGTTGAAACAACATCCAAATGATCAAATTGTTAATTTTGACGCATTAACTTATGCGGGTAATTTAAAAAATTTAAAAGCTATTGAAAACTATAACAATTATCATTTCGTGCAAGGAAATATTTGTGATCGACAATTAGTAAATCAATTAATGACCGACATTGATATTGTCGTCCATTTTGCGGCTGAAACACACGTTGATCGTTCTATTTTAGATCCAACTTTATTTTTAGAAACTAATGTAATTGGTACCCAAGTGTTACTAGAAGCTGCACTTAAACAAAAAATTAAACGTTTTCATCACATCTCCACTGATGAAGTCTTTGGCGCTTTACCTTTAGATAGTAGCGAAAAATTTAATAAAAATACTGCCTACGACCCCCATAGCCCCTATAGTGCTAGTAAAGCTGCTGCCGACCATTTAGTTAGAGCCTATGGTGACACTTATGGCTTACCCTTTACCATTAGCAACTGTTCAAATAATTATGGTGAATATCAATTTCCTGAAAAAATAATTCCTTTAGCCATTACTAATTTAATTGATGGCCAAAAAGTACCAATTTATGGAGATGGCCTATATGTCAGAGATTGGCTTTACGTTCAAGATCACTGTCGAGGAATTGAGGCCGTTTTAAATCAAGGAAAAGTTGGTGAAAGCTATTTATTTGGTGGTCTTTATAAAGATGTTAGTAACCTCGAATTGATAAAAATAATCATTAGACTGATGGGCAAAGACGAAAACGCCATTGAAATGGTTAAAGATCGACCGGGACACGATCGTCGTTATAGCGTTGATTTTTCTGCTAGTGAAAAAGATTTGGGCTGGCAACCAAGTGTTGATTTAGAAACTGGTTTACAAAAAACCATTGATTGGTATCAAAATCATCAAGAGTGGTGGCGACTTTTAAAAGAAAAAAATCAAGAATATTTTAAACAACAATATGAAACAAATAATCAATAGACAAACAATTTTAGGCACTGGTTTAAACGGTCTAGTCGGTTCAAAATTTGTCAGTAATTTTAGCGATCATTATCAATTTGATAATTTAGATTTACGAGATGAAAAACGTCCAATCGATATTACTAAGCAAGAACAAGTAGAAAAAGTGATTGCTCAATCAGACGCTAATTTTTTAATTCATTTTGCCGCTTTTACCGATGTTAATGCTGCTTGGGCACAGAATGGTAATAAAAAGGGCTTGTGCTATCAAGTTAATGTTGAGGGGACCAAAAATATTGCTCAAGCTTGTCAAAAATTTAATAAACATTTGATTCATATCTCAACCGCTTATGTTTTTGACGGACAAAAAGATGGATTATATACAGAGCAAGATTCCCTATCGCCAATAGAGTGGTATGGCCAAACCAAAGCTTGGGCAGAGGAAATTGTACAAAACACCAATGGTTTGACTTGGACCATACTTCGTATTGACCAACCTTTTCGCTCTGATCCCTTTCCTAAATTAGATGTGGCTCATCGCTTAATTGAGGGTATGAAAGCTGGGAAAATTTATCCACAATTTAACGATCATTATTTTGGACCAACTTTTATTGATGATTTTGCTAGAGTTTTGGATGCAGTCATTCGTCTAAAATTTACTGGTTTATTTCACGCTAGTAGTGGAGAACAGTGGACAGATTATGATTTTGCCACAACCATTGCTCAACAACTTAATATTAATTATCAGGTTGAGGCCGGTAGTTTAGAAAAATATTTAGCAACTAGTCAACGTCCCTATCAAAAAAATACTGCCTTATCAGTCGAAAAATTAAAATCATTTTTAGATTTTGAATTAACTCCAATTAGTTTGGCAATTGCCAAAATCAAAACTTAATTTAGCAAATAAATCACTACTCTGCAGTTAATTTTCTCGATTGGTTTTTATAAACCTCAATTTTTTGGGGATTTCCAGATAATAAAACTTGAGGCACAGACCAATTTTTATACTTAGCTGGACGAGTGTACTGTCTGGGACCAGCTAGTCCACTTTCAGCGTGTGATTCGTCTAGGATACTCTTGGCATTACCCAACGCTCCAGGAAGCAGTCGAGTCACAGCATCACCCATCACTACAGCAGCGGGTTCACCACCAGTTAAAACGTAGTTACCAATCCGCACTTCCTCATCAACTAAATATTTGGCCACTCGCTCATCTACTCCTTCATAATGCCCACATATGATCGTTAATTCTTTTAATTTACTCCACTGCTGGGCAGTTTTTTGGGAAAAAAGTTTACCCTTAGCCGAAGTTAAAATAATTTTTTTATCTTTACTGCCCTTTTTTTGTTTAAGACTGTGTAGAGCTAAATCGATGGGCTCAATCATTATCACCATGCCTGGACCACCACCAAAGGGTCGGTCATCAGTCGTTTGATGTTTATCCTTTGCGAAATCTCGTAAATTAATTACCCGATAATTAACCAATTGCTTGTCTTTTGTTCTTTTCAAAATCGACAAATTCAAAATATTGGCAAAATATTCAGGAAAAATAGTTAAAAAATTAATCTGCATCTGTTTCTCTCACTGGCGTTATATTATGCTAGTCATTATAATACAAATGTAAAAATACTAGGTATTTGAGAAATTATGACAATTACTATTATTGGCACCGGTTTCGTAGGGGTAGTTTCTGCAGCAGTTTATGCTTCACTCGGCAATCAAGTCATTGGTTTGGATATTGATCAAGATAAAATTGATAAGTTAAAAAAAGGACAAGTCCCATTTTTCGAACCAGATTTAGAAGAATTGTTAATTGAGCAACAAAAAGCAAAGCGATTAACTTTTACCACTTCTTATCAGAAAGCAATTAGTCAAAGTGAAATAATTATTATTGCCGTTGGTACGCCTTCTGCTCCAGATGAAACCGCTGATTTACGCTATGTTATGAAAAGTGCAGAAAGTTTGGCTCCATTTTTACAAAAAAATGCAATTGTGGCTATTAAATCAACTGTCCCGCCCGGCACTTTAGAAAAATTAATCAAAAAAATTCAAGAATACACTAAAGTAAAATTTTACGGTGCTTCATTACCAGAATTTCTTAGAGAAGGCAGTGCTGTTCACGACACCCTTCATCCCGATCGCATTGTGATTGGTGCAGCAGATGATTTTGTTTTTAATAAATTAGATCAACTGCACAAAGCTTTTAATGCCCCAATTGTTCATTGTGGTGTTGCTTCTGCCCAAATGGCTAAATACACCGCCAATACCTACTTGGCAACTCGAATTACTTTTATTAATGAAATTGCCAACCTGTGTCAAAAAAATGGCGCAGACATTGAAGAAGTGATTAATATCATCGGTCTTGATCAAAGAATTGGCCAACATTACTGGTACCCAGGTTTGGGCTATGGTGGCTCTTGTTTTCCTAAAGATGTTAAAGAACTAGCTGCTTATTCAAGAACCGTTGGTGAAGAGGGCAATTTAATGAACAAGATTAATGAAATTAACAAACAACGCATTTTTGATTTGTTAGTCGATTTTGAACAAAAAATTAATGGTTTTGCTGATAAAAAAATAGCGGTCTTAGGTTTGTCTTTTAAACCCAATACTGATGATATGCGCGAAGCTCCTAGCACCAAGGTAATTCCCTATTTAATTAGTAGAGGTGCTCAAGTTAGAAGTTACGATCCAATGGCTAATTATGAAACCTTTACTAGTGAACAATACCAAAACCACCAACAAGTAAATAGTCTTAAGCAAGCTATCAAAGAAGTTGATGCTATTTTTTTATTAGTAGAATGGCCAGAAATTATTAATTTCCCCTATGCCAAATTTAAAGCAGACAAACTACAGACTATTTTTGATTGTCGAAATCAACTTAATCCTGATGAAATTAAACAAGCTGGTTATCAATACCTGGGCATTGGAAGGTCTTAAATGGCAAATAAAAGCCAAACAATTTTAATTACTGGTGGCACGGGTTTTGCTGGAAGTCATTTAGTAGAAGCTTTAATAAAACAAGGTTATAGTAATATTCATTTAACCTCCTATCGCGATCAAGCTGGTTTTTTAAACGATTTGATTGGTAGCGATCATATCCACACGCTGGATTTAACCGATCATCAAAAAACTAAAAATTTATTTAAAAAACTACAACCTCAACAAATTTATCATTTGGCTTCGCTAGCCAACGTGGGAGACAGTTTTAAGCAACAGCAATTTATTTTAGAAACCCACCTCAAATTGCAGCTCAATGTGCTTGATGCCATGAAAGAACAATGTCCTCAAGCTCGTCTTTTAAGTATTGGTACCGCCCTTGAATATGAGATTAGTGATCAAGCTCTGGATGAAAAGGCTCCAATTGGCCCCAATAATCCTTATGCCTTATCAAAAATGATTCAAGATTATTTAAGTTATTCTTATACTCAAAGTGAAAAATTAGATATTGTTCGAGCTCGACCCTTCAATCATATTGGAGAGCGACAAGCATTGGGTTTCGCCACTAGTGATTTTGCAAACGAGATTGTTAAAATTGAAAACGGACAAAGCTCTGTTGTCAAAGTTGGTAATTTATCTGCCATCAGAGATTTAACCGATGTTAAAGACATGGTACAAGCCTATATTATTTTGATGACTCAAGGAATCCGAGGAGAAGTTTACAACATTGGCTCAGGTATTGGTTATAGTATGGAAGACATTTTAAAAAAGTTAATTGATTTAGCAAAAATAGAAGTAAAATTAGAAATTGATCCAGAACGTCTTCGACCAATTGATCGACCCGTATTAATCTGTGACAATAAAAAAATTAAAAATTTGGGCTGGAATACTCAATATAGCATTGAGACTACTCTAAAAAGAGTGCTTAATTGGTGGCGCGATCAAGCCAAAAAAACAACTAAGGAAAGGTAAAACATGAAAAAAGCTTTTATTACCGGTATTACTGGTCAAGATGGTTCTTATTTAGCAGAATTATTGTTGGATAAGGGTTATCGTGTCTATGGTCTAACCCGTCGAACTAGTACTCAAAATTTTGCTCGAATTCAGAACATTATTCACAATCCCAATTTAGAATTAGTTTCTGGCGATCTCATGGATCAACATTCACTAACCTTTGCTCTGAAAGAAATTCAACCTGAGGAAGTCTATAATTTGGCGGCTCAATCTTTTGTTCAAGCTTCCTGGAAACAACCAATATTAACTGGTGAATTTACTGCTATTGGAGTCGCTAGAGTGCTTGAAGCAGTCCGTTTGGCATCACCTAAAGCCAAATTTTATCAGGCAAGTTCTAGTGAAATGTTTGGCAAAGTGCGAGAAGTGCCTCAAAACGAAGGTACTCCTTTTTATCCTCGTTCTCCTTATGGAGTCGCCAAAGTTTATGGACACTGGATTACAGTTAATTATCGTGAATCATATAAAATGTTTGCTGTTTCTGGAATTTTATTTAATCATGAATCACCTCGAAGAGGATTAGAATTTGTCACCCGAAAAATTAGTAATGCTGTAGCAAGAATTAAACTCGGTAAGCAAAAATATATCGAATTAGGCAATCCTGATTCTAAAAGAGATTGGGGTTATGCCAAAGATTATGTCAAAGCTATGCATTTAATGTTACAACAAGATGATCCCGATGATTATGTAATCGCTACTGGCGAAACTCACAGCGTACAAGATTTCTTAGAATTGGCTTGTAAAGCGGCTGGACTTGGTGATTGGCGACAATATTATCAACATAATCCTAAATATGATCGTCCGGCAGAAGTTGATGTTTTAATTGGTGATGCCAACAAAGCCAAAAAAGTGCTTAATTGGCAACCGAGTGTTAGTTTTGAAGAGTTAGTACAATTGATGGTTGAAGCAGATATAGTAATTGAAGAAAAAACTGCTAATTAAAGATGCAAAAAGCAATTGTTATTATCCCTACCTATAACGAAGCAGGCAATTTGCCGATTACTATTAAGAAATTGGCCGAAGTTTTTCAAAAAATTGCTGACTGGCAAATGCAAATTTTGGTAGTTGATGATTGTTCTCCAGATGGAACTGCCAAAATCGTGAAAAATCTGCAAAAAAAATATACATTTTTAAAATTATTAATTAATAAGAAAAAAGCTGGTTTAGGGGCTGCTTACCTCAAAGGCATGGATCAGGCTTTTAATCAGCTCGGTGCTGATTTAATTTTTGAATTTGACGCCGATCTCTCTCACGACCCGCACAAAATTCCAGCAATGCTTAATCAGATTAACGCTGGAAGCGATCTGGTTTTAGGTTCGCGTTATATTGCTGGAGGATCTATTCCACAGAATTGGGGTTTACATCGTAAATTTTTAAGTGTGTTTGGTAATTTATTCATTCGTTTAGTGATGTGGGACTTTTCTATTAATGATTGGACCACTGGTTATCGAGCAATTAAAAAAGAAGTTTATCAAGCCGTAGCAAATGAACTAGAGTCTGAAAGATTTTTCGGTTATACTTTTCAAATCGGCTTTTTACATAAAGCACGTCGAAAAAAATTTAAAATTAGTGAAGTAGCTTTTGCTTTCAAAGATCGAGAAATTGGAAAAAGCAAAATAGGACCAGAGTACATCAAAAATACTCTGTTATATATTATGAAAGTCAGAATTCAAGAAATTTTCAAATCTCGGGTGTTTAAATTTGCTGCAGTGGGCGCAATTGGAGCTCTGATCCAATTATCTTCTTTAGAACTTTATCGTTTTCTATTGCCAAATTTTCATTATTTATTTCTCACCACTTATCTAATTGCTACTATTTTGAGTATTGAAACAGCCATTATTAGTAATTTTATTTTTAATAATTTTTGGACTTTTGCTGATCGCAAACTAAAAAAATCTTCAATCCCTAAGAAATTTTTAAAATTTAATCTTACCTCTGGAGGTTCACTGTTAATTCAAATGCTAATTGCTGCCATTGGAGAAAACACCTTGGGATTATTTACTCTATTTACTCTGCCCATCGTTTTAATCAAAGTTGATACTGGCATGATCTATGCAATCGCCGGCATTTTGTTAGGAATGTTTTGGAACTTTTTTGCTTACAATGCCTTTATTTGGAAAAAAAAGAAATAGTTACAAAACCAACTTTAAATGAAAATCTTCAAAAAATATTTAACTTTCAATAATATTTTCTTAATTTTAATTATCGCTTTAGCTATTTTTCTGCGTTTTTATAATTTACAAAATACCTTTATGTTTCAAGGTGATCAGGGACGAGATGCTTTAATTGTGGCTAATATTTTTAAAGAAAAAGATCCAGTGTTTATTGGTCCGGTAACTAGTATTGGCAACATGTATCTTGGCCCTTTTTACTATTATTTTATGTTGCCATTTTTATATTTAAGCTATCCTAATCCGATTGGTCCAGTTTATGCGGTGGCTGCTTTAAGTGTCATTACTGTTGTTCTTATTTATTTGATTAGTAAAAAAATTTTCAATCAAAAAGTAGCGGTGTTGGCAACAATTTTTTTTGCCCTATCTCACGTGAGCATTGAGCTGGCTCGTTTTAGTTGGAATCCCAATCCAGCTCCATTTTTTTCTTTATTAATGTTTTATTTTACTTATTTAGCTTTTAAAAAAGACAGTCGTTATTGGCTCTTGGTTAGTTTAATGTTTAGCATTTTAATCCAATTACACTATGTTACCCTTTTATCTTTCGCTGGAGCATTTATTGTTTTTGTTTTAGATTTGAAAAAGAAAATTAAACAACAAAATAGTAAAAAATTACTTCAATCTGTTTTTTTGGCTATCTTAATTTTTATACTCTCTTTAACTCCATTGATTTTATTTGATTACAAACACGATTGGCGTAATTTTACAGCATTAAAAAACATTTTTAATAAAGAACAAAGTTTTAATATAGAAAGAAAAAATGATCGAGAAGGAGTGGATGCTATAGTTAAATTGTTGACTGTCGATTTAAAAAAACAAGGTAAAAAAGTTTTGTTTGAAAGTACTTTTGGCGACATAGGCATGAATAATTTATTTTTATATCTTAGTTTCATTTCTGTTATTTTTTACCTCATAAAACATCATAAACACATCCCTATAGAAGAAACGTTGCTTTTTAGTTATTTGTTTAGTGGATTACTTGGTTTAAGTTTTTATCAACATGAAGTCTATACTCACTATTTTGCCTACCTTTTGCCCATGATTTATATTTTTTATGCTTGGTTGCTGAGTAAAATTAAAGCTAAATGGTTTTTTTACACAATTGCCACATTATTTCTTATGTTTTTTGTCAGAAAAAATTTGGCTTTTTATTCGTTTGAAAAAGCGGGGTGGACAATTAAGGACGTCAAAATGGTAGCAGAAAGTATTCAACAACGTCTGATTAAAAATGAGAAATATAATTTAGTGCTTTTATCAGAATCAAAAGATTTATATGGAATGAATTATCGCTATTTTCTTTCAACTATGGACAATCCTCCCCTAGAAATAGAAGATCATCATCAAGCAGAAAAACTTTTTATAATTAATGAAGAAAAAAAAGAACAGGATTTAATCAATCTAGAAATTTATGAAATTCTAGTTTTCCCTCACAAAAATATTTTAGAGACATATCAATTTGATCCAGGTCCAGAAATTACCGTATTGGGAAATCCAGAAAATTAATATAATAAAGAACAATATGTCAATTTATCTATCAATCATTTTACCTTCTTATAATGAAATGAAAAATATTAAAAGAGGTGTGCTTGATGAAGTCTATAATTTTCTCAAACAATATCCCCACACTTGGGAATTGATTTTAAGTGATGATGCTTCAAGTGATGGTACTCAAATTGCCTTAAAAGAATTTGCTAAAAAGGATGAACAAATTAAATTTTTAGCAAATCCCCATCGAGGCAAAGGTCCAACGGTCAGTACTGGCATATTAGCAGCTCAAGGCCAATGGCGTCTATTTGCCGATTTCGATCAATCAACCCCTCTCAAAGAAATTGATTCTTTACTTAAATACAGTGATCAATATCAAGTTATTTTTGGTTCGAGAGAGATAATTGGCGCTCAACGCCAAAAAGAACCCTTTTACCGCCATTTGATGGGCAGGGTGTTCAATTTAATCGTTCAAATACTAGCAGTTCCAGGCATGCTTGATACTCAATGTGGTTTTAAATTATTCTCTCAAGAAGCAGTCAAAACTCTTTTTCCAAAATTATATGTTTACTCAGGTAAAAAAGAACGTCATGACGCTTTCACTGGAGCTTTTGATGTGGAATTATTGTACTTGGCTAAAAAATATAAGTTTAAAATTAGAGAGGTGCCCGTGGTTTGGCAACATCATGCTACCAATCGAGTTAACCCCATAAAAGATTCTTTTTTAATGTTACTAGATATTGTGCACATCAAAATAGCAGACTTATCTGGTAAATATCCTAATCATGAATAAACATAATCATCGGCAAACTTTCTTTGATTTATTAATTATCTATCTTTTTTTAATTCTACTCTGGACTATATTTTCTTTTGTTTTGACCGATCCTAATTTAATATTAATTAACAATCGGTCTTATGTTGATTGGCAACAGTTTTTATGGCAAAACATTTTACCCAATAATTGTTTGAGGGTGGGTATATATCTAACATTAATTGTGGCTTTAATCATCAACTACCTATATTTAATTAAATTTTGGCCAAAAAAAATTAAATTTTCTGATAAAAAAATAATAATCACTTTATTAATTTTAATCTCTGTCTTATTAATCAGTTATAACGCACTCTCTCATGATGTTTTTAACTATATTTTTAACGCAAGAATATTAATAAAGTATGGAGCGAATCCGCATCATGTTACAGCTATGAGTTTTGCAGATGATCCTTGGTTGCGCTTTATGCATAACATTCACACCCCTGCTCCATATGGTCAAGCGTGGACAATTATTTCAATAATTCCTTACATTCTTGGTTTGAATAAATTTTTATTAACTTGGCTAAATTTTAAAGTTTTTGCCTTTCTAGGAATGGCGCTGGCTTATTTTTGTCTAAATAAATTATTAAATAAACAAGATGATAAAAGTTTTAAAATTGCTTTATTATTTTTAAATCCTTTAATTTTGCTCGAAACAGTGAGCAATGCTCATAACGACTGGTGGATGATGTGGCCAGTACTAGCGAGTTTTCTACTCATTAAAAAATTTATTCAAGAAAAAAAGAAAAATTATTGTTGGCTAATAGCTATTGTGTTATTAATGATTTTTTCTATTTTAACTAAGTTTGCTAGTTTGTTAACTGTTCCTTTGCTCGTCTATTATCTTTTTAAAAATCAAGTAGAAAATTGGGCAATTTTTAAAAATAATTTCTTAAAAAAAATAAAAAATGTTATTGATCAATATTTTTGGGATTTGCTTAGTCTGACTTTCTTTTTACCACTTGTTACTCAACGATCACAACGATTTTTGACTTGGTATTTAATTTGGCCAATGACTTTTTTGCCACTTTTAAAAAGCAAATGCTGGCGCAACACTTTATTAATTTTTTCTTTTAGTGCTTTACTAAGTTATGTAGTCGACATTATTTATGTACCTTGGCTATATTTTGATCGTAGTTTACCTAATTTATTACTGTTAAAACAAATAATATTGTGGTTACCCGCCTTGGTCTATAACTTATCTACTTTAGTCGTTATAATTGTTAAAAATGTTAAAAATAAACACTAAACAGCGGCATTATCTGATCATTAGTCTGATCTTAATCTTTTATTTTATATTGACTCTATTTCATTTAAACAAACTGCCAGTTTTTGCTGATGAAGCAATCTATGTTCGTTGGACACAATTAATTATTGATGATTGGCAACGTTACTTATTTTTTCCCATGAATGACGGTAAGACTCCCCTGCAAATGTGGTTAATGCTACCTTTTCAATTCATTTTTAACAATCAATTATTTGCGGGTAGATTTTTATCGGTTTTACTCGGCGCAGGCAATATTCTAATCATTGGTTTAATTGCTAAAGACTTAAACAATCAGCCAAAAAATAAAAATATCAGTCAATACCTAGCTATGTTTTTAACTAGTATCTTGCCTTTTGTTTTTTTTCATCACCGCATAGCATTGACTGACGCTTTATTATTTTTAAACCTTAATTTAAGTTTTTATTTCACCCTTAAATTTATCAAAAAACAAAAATTTTTATATCTAGTTTTATTAATATTGAGTTTTTTCTTGGCTCTTTTTAGCAAGTTGAGTGCGCTTTTATTTATTCCCAGTTTATTAATGCTAATTTTTTACCAAAAAAAGTTTTCTTTAAAAAATTTTATCAAAAATATTATTTTGATATTACTGGCTTTGACAGCTGGTTTTTTTCTGTTCTACAACTTACGGTTTCTGCCAGTTTTTCCTCAATTATTTAAAAGAGGCGGAGATTTTTTATACCCATTTACAACATTGTTTAAACAAAAAATTTTTAGTATTTTTTTGGCAAATATAAAATTTTTTATTGAGCAATTTTTTGTTTACTTTGGAGTGGCAATATTCATTTTAATCCTAGCTATTTTTAATAAAAAAAATCAACAAGCAGCAATAATATTATTATTAGCATTCTTAGCTTTTATTATTCCTTTAGCCTGTTTAGGTAAAATTATTTATCCTCGCTATCTATTACCAACTAGTCTCTTTGTTATTGTACTGGCTAGTTTAAATCTATCTAATTTATTTTTAAATCAACAGAAAATCTATCAAATATTGGGGTGGCTATTACTTTTTTTAATATTAGTTCACAGTAGTAAATTTATAATATCCAGTTATTTTAATATTAATCACATACCTTTTAGTCGGGCTGATCGGATTCAATACTTAGAAGAATGGTCAAGTGGACAAGGAATTTACGAAGTCACACAACTGATGCTAAGTACAAGTAAAGAACAAAGTTTAGCGGTCGCTACTGAAGGGTATTTCGGCACTTTGCCTGACGGGATATTAATGTATCTTCATCGCCAGGATGTAAACAATTTAATGATCGATGGTATCGGCCAACCCATTGTTTCTATCCCAGATGATTTTTTACTCAAAGCAAGTAATTACAACACGCTGTGGCTAATCGTTAATTCTCATCGTTTAAAAATCGAATTAGATAAAAGTAATTTGATCAATGAATACTGTCGACCAAATAACGCTCCTTGTTTACAAGTTTGGGATTTAAGTTATTTACTCAATAAATAGCAATTTGATTTGAAAACTTTAATTTAATTTTATCTTTTTCCAATAAACTATCTTTTGTTAATTATTTTGAAAGGAGTTGTCTCATGAAACATTTCTCATATTTTGATTTTTTTAAGCACGCCGCCAGCAGTCCTTTGTCTAATATTTTGTTGAATAGTCAACTGGCTCTTAGTAAACAAGAAAATAAAGAACAAAGCCTCAAAAGCATTTTGCTTAGTGCTCATTACATCAAAAACCTACTTGATAGTAGTGTAGAAACAAATCAAGAATTATTTTTGATTAATGATGCATTGGTGGAAATCATTTTATTGAACCAGTGTTTTCATCAAGAAGTAGCTTACAGTAAAAAATTGTCACAAAGTGCTCATATTAGACTCAATGCTAATAAACTGCTTTTTCAAGAGGTAATTAATTGCCTATTAAACAACGCTGTAGAAGCTTATCAATTGAATAAACTCAATAAAATTGTCTTGGTAAAAACTCAAATAAAAAATAAAAACTTAGAAATTACTATTACCGATGGAGGAGGCGGTTTAACCTGGTTTCAACAACAATTAGTCGGTAAAAAATTTTATTCACTTAAAGATAATCACCAAGGGGTTGGTTTATTTTATGCAAAAAAGATTATCAAAAATAAATTTTCTGGAAAAATAAAATTTTTAAGTAAAAAAAACCAGGGATCAACAGTTATTGTTCAAATTCCTCTCGATTACAATCCAAAATAAAACCATAATCACGGATAGTTTTAATCATTTTGCTAAATCGACCTATTTTTAATCTGATTCGTCGCACATACACATTTAGTGTTCTTTGTTGGGGAAGATCATCAGTTCTAGGCCAAACATAATCAATTAGAGTTTGATAACTAACCGCCTGGTTCTGATGTAATAATAAACACTCTAATATTTGTCTCTCTTTTTTGGGTAAATAAAAACAATCTCCATTGTTTAAATCTTGCAATAAACCAGCGTCATTTAAATAAAAATAAGGACAAACATAGCTTTCTTCCACCTTGCATTTCGATCTAGATAATAAATTAGCAACTTTTAACAAGAGTTCTTTAACAACAAATGGTTTAGCCAAAAAATCATCAGCAACTTTTAAAGCCAAAAGTCTATCAACTAACAGCTTTTTTTGACTAATTAATAATACCCTGGTAAAAACTTGATCAGTTCGTAATTCTTCAAGGAAATTTAAGCTATCCTCTCTATTAATTAAACGATCAAAAATCAAAAGATCATAATTGTTACTAACAATTAACTGCTTGGCTCTTTGCAGTTCATGAGCTAAATCAACGCAATAATTGGCTTTACTTAAAACTCGTTGCAAAGTTTTAAGTAATATCAGGTCGTCTTCTAAAATTAATATTTTAAACATCTCTTTAATTGGGCTTCTGTTATATAATAATTGGGTTAATTTTAACAAAGAAAGTTAAACTCAAGTTAAAATTTACAAAGAAATCTTAAAAATTATCCCGGGTAGTGAAATGGCATCACCATTGACTCTGAATCAATTATTCCAGGTTCGAATCCTGGCCCGGGATCACATTCAAGTTGTTGAAATAAATATTTATTATTGAATTTTAGGTTCAGCTAAAATAAAAGAGCTTTTTATTTTCATACAAATAATAGTTTTTTGATTTTTTCTGTTAAATATTTCGATATTTTTATGAAAATATTTTTTCATTCTTCGATTGACATAAAATAAACTTAATTGAAGCTGACTCAACTGGTCATCATTCACACAAGCAATTTTAATTAAACCTCTTATGCTTTTAGCAGGAATTATTCCAGTATTGGTTTCAATATAAACTTTTAATAGATAAGGGGTTCTTTTAAAATAAATTTTTAATTGTTTTTCTTTTTTCTCAACTAACATTAAAGACTCAACACTGTTTAATAATAAAGTATTAATAATTCTTAATAATTGATCTTGATTGGCAAAAATCCGATATTCACGAACACTATTAAATTCTAATTTAATACTGTTTTGTTTAAAAATGTCTTGATAAAAATATAATAAGGAATTAATTTCTTCTGTTAATGCAAAAAGTTTTATGTCATCTGTTGGGAACAGCTGTTTATTTAACAACTCTCCTCTTTGTTTTATTTTGAACAAAAGGTTATCAGCAGTCATTAAATATTTGTTAAGCATTTGTCGATCGATTAAAAAATTTGGATCTTCGAAACTATCTAGAATTAAACGTAAAGAGGTTAAATGATTTTTTAGCCTATTAATTGACAAAATTGTAATTTTGGCTATATCAAGCAAAGCTGCTGTTGTTCGACAATAATTTTCTTGAAATTCAATTAAAGTCTTTAATCTATTTTTCCAAAATAAATGGTCAATAAAATAAAAAATAATAATTAAAATTAATAATAAAATTAAAATTAAAAAAATTTTTAAATTAAATAAAATTATGCTTGGTCGACAACCATATTGCCAACAACAAAATTTAAAGATCAGAGAAAACATTAACCTTCATTTTCTTTTCAATCTTTTTAAAAACTTTTTCTTGGCGATGAGATTCATTAAAATGAGCTTGATATAAATTTAAAAAATAATTTTCTTTAGCAAATAACAAATATCGATAAATTCTTTGAAAAAGGTAAAATAAATAATTAATTGGCCAAAGACAATAAGCACTAATTTTATTTTTAATTGATGCAGTAGGTTTATTCTTTAGATCTAAATCAAGTAATTCTGCTAGTTGTTTGTTATCTATTAAAATTTTTTCCGCTACATGATCCTTGTCAAATAAACAACGCATTTGTACAAGCTCATAAGCTTGATAAATAGAGAAGCCTCTTTTAACAATATTGAGCGAGCTTTCATCCAACCATAAATTAAAACACCAAGCGCGTTTATTATTGTTTTTTACTGGCGAATCTATTTGAGGTTGTTTACCTAATATTTTAGCCAATAGAATAACAAAAAATCGAGAAATCCATAAAGTATTTTTTTTAACAATTAAACAAAAATCTAAATCATCATTTAAAGAAGCATTGTCCAAAGCGCTAGAACCAGTCAAAAAGACAGCCTTAATTGTTGGAAAACGCTCTAACCAATGACTGGCTTGATTAATAGCTAATTGCCTTTTTTGAGACGCTTTTGCTTTGCTCAATCTTAATTTCACCAAACGACGACGACCCTTTAAAAAATAATAAATAACATTGTCTCTAGTTAATTTGCTAATTTTTTGCTTTTTTTCTAATTTTTTAAGACTATTGTCTATATCAGTCGCACTTTTAATCAACACTAATTTGCTCGTTTTCAATTTCTGCCCAGTTAAAAATGGCCAATCCCAAACTTGTGGTAAACGCCGATTAATTTCTGTTTTTGTTAGAGGAAAATTAAAACAGTCGCTATAACTTAGAGTAAAAAAAATGGCGTGGTCTAAATCATTAAAATAAACAGACACTCAATTATCATAAACCATCAAGTAAAAATTCGCTATAATATATCTTATGAAAATTTATTCTTGGAATGTCAACGGCATTAGGGCAATTGTGAAAAAGGGTTTTTTAGACTGGGTAAAAAAAGAAGCACCCGATATTTTATGTCTACAAGAAACCAAGGCTCATCCTGACCAATTAGGTTTTGAATTGACCCAACTAGATAATTATCAAGTTAATTTTGCCAATGCAATAAAAGCTGGTTATAGTGGTATAGCTACCTACTCTATTCCTCAAGCAAAAAAAGTACAAATTGGTTTTGGTCAAGAGCGCTTCGATCGCGAAGGCAGAACCATTATTAGCTATTATCCAAATTTTGTTTTATTAAACATCTATTTCCCCAATGGTAAAGCCAATCAAGAACGATTAGCTTATAAAATGGATTTTTATCATTACTTATTGGATTATTTAAAAGAACTAAAAAAAGAGCAAAAAAACATTATTATTACCGGTGATGTAAATACTGCTCATCAAGAAATAGATCTCGCAAGACCTAAAGCTAATGAAAAAATTTCTGGTTTTTTGCAGGAGGAAAGAGAGTGGATAAACCAATTACTTGATTCTGGTTTTATTGATAGCTATCGACATTTTTATCCAAAAAAAACTGATGCTTACACTTGGTGGAGTTTACGAACTGCTGCTCGAAAACGTAATGTGGGTTGGAGAATTGATTACTTTTTTCTAAGCAAACCTTTAATTGGCAATTTAAAAGCGGCCAACATTCACGATCAAGTGCTGGGCTCAGATCATTGTCCTATTTCCATTGAACTCAAATTTTAAATTAAAAAACAAAATATTTTTTTAAATCTTGCCAAAGTGTTGCAATTTTTTCTTCATTATTCATTAAAGAGTTTTCTAAAATAAAGAGGCGGCCATGTTGATGCTTGGAGATTGCCTGTTCAATAATTTTTTTCTTTTTAGCAAAATCATACTGACTGGCCAAACGTCTTTTAATTTGATCTTTATTTAACCCTCGTTTAATCAAACGTTGTTCTTGTGTTTTTTCGTTAACATCTAGCAAAATTAAATTATAGTTACTCAAATCCATCATTCTTGTTTCAGCCAAGAGCGCAGCATTTAAAATAACTAAGCCTTTTTTGTTTTTTAATTCTTTGCGCAACCTGACTAAAATAGGAGTGTGCATAATTTCATTTAATTTAGTCAATTTTTGACTATCAGCAAAAACAATCTCACCTAAAGCTTTTCGATCAATTCCACCTTCTTTTTTACATACTTTTTGACCAAAATTTTTAATAATTTCTTGTCTAACTAATTCATATTTTTCTTCATTTAAATCTTCTTGGATTTGTTGAGCTAAAATATCTAATTCAATATTATGAACTGGCAAATGATCTTTTCTAGCCATCTTAACTAATAGTTCTCCAACGTAACTCTTACCACTACCAATTTCACCAGTTAAACCAATAATGTATTGCTCAGATAATTTTTTTTCTAAACATTGTTTGACATAGGGACTAACATAGTCTTGAATTAAACCTTGATCCTTTTGAATTTCTTTAACCGCGCTAGAACTAATGTGAGATAGTTCTGGTTTTGTAAATAATAAAAAAGTATCAATACCTAAACGCTGACTTTCGCTCATAAGGTGCAAATTATGTTCATATTCAAAATCTTGATTAGTTCTTACACCTTTCACAATCACATCAACATTGTTTTCATAAGCAAAATCAACTAATAAACCAGTAAAAGAAACAACTTTAACATTTTTTAAATTCGCTAAACTACGACGAGCCATTTCCTCTCTTTCTTCCAAGGAAAATAAATAATTTTTTAAGCGATTAATACCAATGGCCACAATCAATTGATCAAAAGCCTTAGCAGCTCGCTGAATAATATCTAAATGACCATGGGTAATAGGATCGCCAGAAAGGGCATATAAAGCTCGTGTCATAATTTGATTATTCAATAATTATCCGTGCATCAAGCACTTTGGCTCCCTGAGCACTCAATAATAATGGATTAATATCTAGTTCTTTGATTTCAGGAAAATCCGTCGCTAATTGAGCTAAACGAGCAATGGTTTCTATCAAACTTGCTTGATCAATCGCCTGTTGACCTCGAGTCCCGGCAAAAATACTGCTTGATTGTAAACCATTAATCATATTCTTAATTTCCAAAAGACTAAGTGGAGGAAAAGCAAAAGTCACGTCTTTAAAAACCTCAACATAAATCCCTCCTAAACCAAGCATTAACATACTACCTAAAGAATTTTTATTAATCCCCAAAATAGTTTCATAACCATCTGGAGCCATTTCCATTAATAAGACTCCCTCTAATTTTGCTTGGGGTTTATTTTTGCTAACAGTAGTCATCATTTCCTGAAATTTCTGCTCAATGTTCTTGGTGGTAACATTTAGCATCACTCCTCCAACATCACTTTTATGTAAAATGTCTGGTGAGACAATTTTCATCGCTACTGCACAAGCAAATTCATCAATAATATTTTTTGCTTCACCGACCGACTTAGCCACAGCACTTTTTAATAAAGGAAAATGATATGTTTTTAAGATTTCCATTGCTTCTGCCTCAGGAAAATTACTCTTTCCTTCTTTTTTGGCTTCTTTGAATATTTTAGCCACCTTTTCTTGATCAACATTATTAAAAACCAATGCTTTGTCCTCTTTAACATTGATCCAAGCTACAAATTTAGCTAAAGCCCCTAAACCTAAAGCGGCTGATTCTGGGAAAGTAGTGTTAGCAATCTTGTTGTCTTGCAAAAGTTTCACTCCTTCTCTAACCAAATCTCGACCCATCAATGAAACAACAATCACTTTGTCAGTCTTTTTTCTCAAGTTAACCACTGCTTGAGCAGTTTTAAGTGGCTCGGTCATGGTTTGCGGAGTTAGTAAAACTAAAATAGCATCCGTATTCTTATCATTCCCAATGACTTCTAAAGTTTTCTCATAAACTTCGCCCACAGCATCACCTAAAACGTCAACTGGATTGTGGGTGTTGGCTGCAACTGGTAAAAATTCTTCTAATTTTTTAATGGTTTGACTCTCTAATTTAGCCATTGCTAAACCATTTTCCACCACCGCATCTGTACTTAAAACTCCAGGTCCTCCGGCATTAGTAATGACTGTTACAGTTTTAATTGCTTTAAATGGATTAGCACTAAAAACGGCGGCTAAATCAAATAATTCACTAACCGATTGAGCGCGTATAATACCTGCTTGATCAAAAAGTGCCTGATAAGCATTATCTCCGCCACTCAAAGAACCTGTGTGTGAAGCAATTGCGCCCGCTCCGGCTTCAGTTTTTCCAGATTTAAGAATAATGATTGGCTTAGGATCTTTACCCCTATTTAATTCTTTCAAGGTTTTAATAATATTGGGTGCATTATCTAAAGCCTCAGCATATAAACAAATCACCTTTGTCTGTGGATCTTCATGCAAATATTTGATCAAAGCTAATTCATCCAAAGCAGCTTTATTACCAATGCTGATAAATTTTGAAAAACCTAAACCCAACTCTTGGGCATAATCCAAAACTGCCGTGCACAAAGCTCCGCTTTGCGACATAAAAGCCACATTCCCCACCTCTGGCATAATTGCAGCAAAAGAAGCATTCATTTTGTGCTCGGCGTTAATTACCCCCAAACAATTGGGTCCCACCAAAATTATGCCATGACGCTGACAAGTAGCTGCTAATTCTTCTTCTAGTTTAATATTCCCTGCTTCTTTGAAACCAGCAGAAATAACAATTGCTGCTTGAGCACCTTTTTTGGCGGATTCTTCAATTACTGAAGCAACAAACTGTGCGGGAATGGCTACAACTACCAAATCAATTTTTTGATCAAGATCTTTGATATCATGATAAACTTTTAAACCATAAAGTTGGTCAATTTTGGGATTAATTGGATAAATTTTGCCAGCAAAACCCTGATTAACTAAATTTCTTACTACGTCATTGCCAACCGTTTTTTCACGACTAGAAGCACCAATCACGGCAATTGCCTGAGGTCGAAAAAGAGCTGCAAAATTCATAAATGCTTTCTATTTTAATTAACTACCACTTTGTTTCCTAAATATTTGGTAAAAATATCTTTGGCTTTTATTATTTCCTCTTTGCTAGGAACCTTTACATCGCTTAAGCGATATTCTTTTCCTAATTCGTGATATTTATGCTTGCCTAGCTCGTGATAGGGTAAAATTTCCACCCTACTAACTGTTTTAAAATGCGCAAAATACTTTGCCCAGGCTGTTAAATGTTCTTCTTGATCTGTCCAGCCAGGAACCAAAACATACCGCAACCACATTTCACGCCCACTTCTTTCTCTAATTTTAGCATTTTCTAAAACTTTTGTATTACTCTGACCTACCAATTTACGATGCCAAATATCATCAATGTGTTTAACGTCCAACAATAATAAATCAGTGAAACGATATAATTCTTCGACATCTTTACTAACTATAGCTCCACAGCTATCTAAACAGGTGTGAAAACCACGTTCTTTTGCCTTCTTAAACAAGGCAGTAATGACTTTAGCTTGCAACGTTGGTTCGCCACCAGAAACTGTTAAACCACCTCTGGTACTATTTTTACCAAAATAGGGTTTTTCTCTTTCCAATAATTCAATGATTTCATCAATAGTTTTTGTTTCGGTTTTAGCAGTTTCCAAATCTTGAGTATCAGGATTGTGACAATACAAGCAACGGAACGGACAACCCTGTGTAAATACCACCAAACGAATACCGGGACCATCATGAACTCCAAAAGTTTCAATTGAGTGAATTTTTAAAGTTTTAGCCATTTTACATTGTCTTATGGAAAGTGCGAGCAATCACCTCTTCTTGAAGAGCTCTCGTTAATTTAATGAAATTAACCGCATAGCCTGAAACACGAATCGTTAATTGAGGATATTGCTCAGGATGTTCCATTGCATCTTCTAAAGTTTCTTGATTTAAAACATTAACATTGAGATGATGTGCTTCTTGATTAAAATAACCATCTAGCATTCCAACTAAATTATTAATTTGTTCTTTCCGCTCGCTACCAAGTGCCTTAGGTACAATCGAAAAAGTATTAGAAACTCCATCTCTAGCATCAGCATAATCAATCTTAGCTACGCTATTGAGTGAAGCAATCGCTCCAGAATGATCACGACCATGCATTGGATTGGCACCCGGGGCAAATGGCTCTCCAGCTTTTCTACCATCGGGTGTTGTACCCGTTTTTTTACCATAAACAACATTAGAAGTAATGGTTAGAACTGATAAAGTAGCAGTTGCATTACGATAAATATGATTTTTCGCTAACTCTGTATTAAAATGCTTAACCAAATCAACTGCCACTTCATCTACTTGATCATCATCATTGCCAAACATTGGATATTTTCCCTCGACTTTAAAATCAATGCTTAAACCATTTTTATCTCTAATGGGAGTGACTTTGGCAAATTTAATTGCTGAAATTGAATCAGCTACCACACTTAAACCAGCCACACCAAAAGCCATGTTGCGATGACAGTGAGTATCCATCAATGCTAATTGAGCTTTTTCATAATAATATTTGTCATGCATGTAATGAATAACATTCATGGTATTAACATAAGCTTTGGCTAAATAAGCCACAGTTTTTTCAAAACGTTTTTGAAACTCTTCATATTTAATCGGTCCCGCTGGTAAAGGTTTAATATCAGGAACAACTAATTCGCCAGTAATTTCATCGCGTCCTTCATTAATAGCCATCAACATAGCTTTAGCCAAATTACAACGAGCACCAAAAAATTGCATTTCCTTACCGGTCTCCATCATTGATACGCAACAAGCAATGCAATAATCGTCGCACTGCCCTTTGTCACGCATTAAATCGTCATTTTCATATTGAATTGATGAAGTATCGATAGAAACTTGAGCACAAAACTTTTTCCAACCCTCTGGTAATTTTTCTGACCATAAAACAGTTAGATTCGGTTCTGGAGCTGGTCCTAAATTATATAAACTTTGTAAGAACCTAAAACTAGTTTTGGTAATTTTGTGTTGACCATTGCTAAAAAAACCACCCAAACACTCAGTGGTCCAAGTTGGATCACCGGCAAAAAGCTGATTATAAGCATCCATACGCAAGTGGCGAATGAGACGACATTGGATGATAAAGTGATCAACTAACTCCTGAGCTTCTTCTTCACTAATTTTACCTGCTGTTAAATCATGCTCAATGTAAATATCAAAAAAAGAACTAACGTTGCCTAAACTCATGGCAGCACCATCTTGTTCTTTTAGAGCTGCTAAGAAAGCAAACCAAGTCCATTGAATAGCTTCCCTCGCCGTTGTTGCTGGCTTAGAAATATCATAACCGTAACTACTAGCCATCACTTTCATTGCCTTGAGTGCTTTAATTTGCTCACTAACTTCTTCTCTCAATCGAATTAATTCATCAGTCATTACTCCCACTAGAGCTTTTTTGTCAGCCTCCTTGGCTTGAATTAAACTATCAATTCCATACAACGCAACCCGCCGATAATCACCAATAATTCTTCCACGAGCATAATTGTCTGGTAAACCAGTTAAAATTCCAGTAGAACGCAATAGTCTCATTTCTTCAGTATAAACATCAAAAACTCCATCATTATGGCTTTTTCGATATTCGTCGAAAATTTTAATCACTTCTTTGGAAACTGTATAGCCATTTTCTTTCGCCGCCGCTTCTACCACTCTAATACCGCCAAATGGTTTAATTGCTCTTTTCAAAGGCTGATCGGTTTGATAACCGACAATTTTTTCTAAATTTTTATCTAAATAACCTGGTTTATGACTGGTAATTGTGGAAATAGTGTCAGTATCAATTTCTAAAATTCCTCCGTTAGCCATTTCTTCGCTCAACAATTTGCTAGCTTTTTTCCACAATTTCTTAGTATTCTCAGTTGGACCCACTAAAAAACTTTCGTCACCCTCATAAGGAGTCATATTTTGTAAAATAAAATCTCGGGTATTAATTTGTTTTTGCCAAACACCATCTTTAAATTTTTTAACCATTTTCTCCTTTTTTAAATGATTGTTAAATTTTTTATCAATTTCAAACAAAAAATCAAAGTCTTTTAGACTTTACACAAAGTTATCATAATTAAACAAGTCGCTAAAAACAAGCTTTTTTCATTCTAAACAAACATGATATAATACTGAAACATTTAAACCGCACAATTAACCAAACATAATCCATTCTGGTTTAAAAAACATCAATAAACCAAGAATAAGCATCACAATTCCCCCAATTAAATGTGAGTAACGAGCATATTTTGTGTCCAAATTTACCCGTTTCATAGTAGTCATGGTAATAACAAATACTGCCATATCATCAAACATAAATATCACGATATAAATGAATAAATACAAGTAATATTGTGCTTTAGTTAAATCACTCATGCTTAAAAGTTTGGTATAGACAGCTGGCAAACCAGCTGAACAAACTAATTCTAAAAGATTAACGCTGAAAGCTAAAAGAATAATACCTATTAAAGACCAAATCAATTTTTTTCTATATACGACTTCTTTTAGACGGGCAAAAATTTTTTGCTTATTACCACCTAAGTCGACTTGACAAGATCCGTCTTTATTTTTAATAAAATCTCTTAGGTAATGAATAGCTACATAAACTGCCAAAGTAGCAATGGCAATTCTAATCCAATTAACCAATCCCAAAAACAAAAAGAAATTTAACCAAGCACTCATAAACAGAAAATAAACAAAACCAGAAGCTAAAATAAATACCGAGCCCAGGAGCCACATACGGCGCCGATCATTCATGCCCATTAACAAAGAGATTAAAAATACTAACACCCACATGGCGCAGGGATTAAAACCGTCTAGAAAAGCAATCATGACGGTTAATATCGGTAAAGATATCTCTTTAAAATCAATTTTACCAAACAAAGGTAAATCGATTTCTGTATCTTGTTCGACTTGATCGTTTGCTGTCTGTTCTTCTAAAGCATCATCGGGCGTGATTTCTTCCAATTTAATTTCTTTAATGATTGGAGTTAGTTGTTGAGCTCGAACAATGTCGGCCACTAAATCTAAGTCAGTATTTTCTACGCTCAATAAGCGATAAATTTCCGTTGGCGTAGCACTAGAAAAACCAATAATTTCTTGATCGTTAATTAGTATGAAAGGCACTCCCTGACTATCAACATTCAATTGATTTGCCAACAAAGTTAATAGTTGAGAATTTTGTTGATATGAAACTTCGTATTGATAAATAGTAATTTCTGGGTGCTCTACTTTTAGTTCTTTAAGAAATTTTTCCGCTTCTTGACAATGAGCACAATATTTTGAAGAAAAAAGATGAATAGTTGATTCTTGTTCACTAGCAAATACTGAAAAATCAAAAAAATTGACCAAAAAAAATAGAGAAACAATCAATATTATAGGCAATATTATAGGCAAAATTAATAATTGTTTAAGCAACTTTGACATAAATTAAGTGAAATCCATTCTACTGCTATTCGGCCCACGCTTCAAGCTTGGGCTTAGAGTTTTTTTAAACGTAAAAAACGCTGGCGAGCAAATTGGTCCTTAATAAAATTAATTTTAAATTTCTTAAATAAATCAGGATAATAATTTTTAACAAACTGATAATCGTGACTAGCATCTGTTTCAAATATTAACAAAGCATTGTTGGTTAAAAGATCTTTTGCTAATAATTGCTCCAGAGCTTCAGCTATTAATTCAAAACCTGTTGTGCCTCCATCTAAAGTCATTAGCGGTTCAAAATTTTTAACACTGTTATTTAATGTTATGAGTTGTCGACTAGGAATATAAGGAAGATTGGCTAGAACCAAATCAAATTGTAAATCTGCTTGCAATTTGTTTAATAAATTACTTATCACAAAATTAACTTTTAGTTCATCGGTCTTTATTATCTTAAACAATAATTCTTGATAATTATTTTTTGCCAAGGCTATCGCCTCAGTTGATAAATCACTCAAATAAAAGTCCCATTTCTTATCCAAATAATTAACGAGGCGCAGTTGATTAATAAGAGCCAAAGCAATTGCCCCAGAACCAGTGGCTAAATCTAAAACCCTTAATTTTTTTTGGCGACAATTTTTTAAAAACACCAAAGCATGATCTATTAATTCTTCAGTTTCGACTCGTGGAATTAAAACATGTTTATTAACCTTTAAAGTCAAACCAGCAAAATCAACTCGGCTTGTCAAATATTCCACTGGCATTTCTCCATTACTAATCAATTCTTCTTCACTTAAATTATATTTAAATAGCTGTTGTTTTTCGTAAACAGACAAAATTCTTCTTGATTTGAGACGATTGGACATAAAAATTACTCAATACTTTTTTTGATATTATGTTAGAATAAGCGCTATTATAGAGAAGAAAGGCTAAATGGCAAAATCAGAAAATCAAAATAAGTTTTCCTTTAGTAGTTTTATTAATTTCATCAATGATCATTTTTCTTTAATCATTATTATCTTGATTATTTTAGTGATTGGTTTTATTGGTGGTTCGCTTTGGACCGAAAACCAAATGTTAAAAACCAATGGTGTTACCAGTATCAAAGATCAAGAAATCAAAGAAGAAGAAACGATTGAAGAAACTGATGACTCAATTGTTTTAGATAATATTCCAGAACTTAGTGATACGGATCACGTACTTGGCGCAAAAAAAGCTGACGTGATAATGATTTCCTATCTTGACTTTCAATGTTCATATTGCCAACGCTGGCATCCCACTTTTAATACCCTGGTAGAAAAATATGGTGATCAAATTACCTTTGTTTATCGACATTTTCCTCTTGGTTTTAGTTACTCAGATAAGTTGGCTCAAACTAGTGAGTGTGTAGCTCAGGTGGGTGGTGAAGAAGCATTTTGGAAATATACTGATATGGTTTATGAAAAGTTAATCGATCAATCAATTTATACAGTTGAAAATGAAAATTATATTATTACTGATGATAGTATTTTAACTATTGCTGCTAATGCTGGAGCTTCAATAAATCAAGTTCAAACTTGTTTGAACAGTCAAGAAACTGCTAATAAAATTGAAGAAATGAAACAAGGAGCGGTTAGCGCTGGAATTGGTGGAACACCTGCGACAGTTATTATTAGCAAAAAAGCTGGACGTGAATTAATTCCTGGGGCTCTTTCAATTGAAGAGGTGGAAGCAATGTTGGAAAAACATCTATAAAGAGCTGTTTTTAATATCAACTAAAGTTAGCTGCAACTGAGTGCTACCTCGCCAATGATTAACTGCCAATCTAACTAAAACGTCAAAACTGTGACCTAAAATTGCTTTGGTAAATTTTTCATCAAATCGCCAAGCTAAAACTGTTATTTCTTTTTGGTCTTTTTGACTTTTAAAAAGCATTTTCGCGTGTTGACCATCTTTACCCAAACTCTGTAAATTTTGCAGTACCAGATCTTTTAATAAAAAAGTTGGTCTGGGATTGCCATTACCATGTGGTTCAAAGACTTCTAAAGCTAGAGCCGTATCTAGAGTCACCAGATGACTGGATATTGGACAATCAATCTTAATTGTAGCTTCTAACGACACCTTCTCTAGTTGCTCGTTGGCCAAAGTTAACAAACGTTTTTTAACCGCACTTAAATTTTTTAAACTAACAGAGAAACCAGCAGCTAAAGGGTGACCACCAACACTTAATAATTGATCTTCAACCTGGCGCAAAAAATCAGTAATATTAAACCCAGCCAAAGACCTAGCTGAAGCCTTAACAATGATCTCTGGATCTTTGGCACTTTTGGGCACCGATATAACAATACATGGTTTTAAATATTTTTCGGTAAATTTACCAGCTAATAAGCCAATCACTCCTTCATGATAATCACCATCAATCACAATAATTTTGGCTTTTTTATCCTTAGTAGTTAGTGAAGCTTCAGCGAGATCGATGAGATCTTTAGTTAAATCTTGACGTTCTAAATTGGTTTCTTGTAAAAGATTGGCTAATTGTTTAGCATGCTCAAAATCATTAGTGCAAAGTAAACGTAAAGCATCCATGCTGTCAGCTAAACGTCCCATGGCATTAATTCTCGGCCCAAGTACATAACCCAAATGATAACTATTTAAATCTTGTTTGTTGATATTAGCTAATTGATAAAGAGCCAATAAACCTGGGCGCTCAGTGCTTTGTAAGGCCTGTAAGCCATAAGTCACTAAACTACGATTAACACCGAGTAATTTCATCAGATCAGTGACGGTCGCGATGGCGACCAAAGACAATAAATCATTTAATTTTTCTTTCGCTGCAGGTTGTTGATGAGCCGTTTTAAATAATTCTTTAATTAAAAACCATGCTACCGCAGCTCCGCAGATTTGAGTTGAATGAAAAATAGCTAAAACTGGGAGTGTTGTTTGATCTTGTTGATGGTGATCAGTAACTATTACTTCAACACCCTCTGTGGCTAAAAACTTTAAAGCCGGCAGCGCCACAATCCCATTGTCAACAGTTATCAATAAATCTGGTTTACCCTTTTTAGCAAATAAATCTTTCAGCGCTTTAATTGACAAACCATAACCATGCTTTTGACGATTGGGAATAAACGGCCAACTATTGATACCTAAAAATTTTAAACCTTCCCACAACACTGCGCTAGCGCAGATTCCATCGCTATCATAATCACCAAAAATATAAACTTTTTCCTTTTTTTCTCGAGCAATTTTCAAACGTTTTTCAATTCGATTAAAATCACGGCGACTAAAATCTAAATCAGTTAATTGCCAGAGCTCTGGCTGTTTTGGCTGAAAAAAAATTTTAGCCTGACTTGCTTTAATTTGTCGATTTTTTAATAAGACTTGTAGCAACTGATCTTTGGTCTTTAGCTCAATTTCAGATTGCAACTGCCATTTCTTCATAGTTCTTTTATAATAACCTTATGCAGTTAAATTTACCATTTGAATCACTTTTCATTATTTATGCCCTCCAAAAAGCTGGCTTTGATGCTTATTTAGTAGGAGGGGCTGTACGTGATTTGATTCTACAACAACAACATGTTCAAGATTTTGATTTTACCACTAATGCGCAACCACAAGAAATTCAACAAGTTTTTCAAGATAGTTTTTACGAAAATCAATTTGGCACAGTCAGCATTACTCATGAAAAATTGTTAAATCAAATACTTGATCAAAATTTATCTTTACCCAAACAAAACTTATACAAAAAATTATTAAGTAGGGAACAAGCAATTTTTAATAAAAATCAAAAAGAAAAAATTATCAATTTAAAAGAAGCTAAAAAAATTCACCATTCACTTAAAACTAAAGCTTTAGCTTCAAAAAAAATTCTAGATAAAAAAATATCTCACTCACCCCTACCACCTTTTGAAATCACCACTTTTCGTAGTGACGGTAACTACGCTGATCATCGTCGTCCACAATCAGTAGTGTGGGGCAGAAAAATCGATGATGATCTCAGTCGTCGTGATTTTACTATTAATGCCATGGCTATCGAAATTAAAAAAGAATATTTAAATAAAATATTTAAGCAAAAACAAAGTATACAAGAAAACTATGAATTAAAAGTTAATGATTGGCAATTAATTGATCAATATCAAGGATTTCAAGATCTAAACAATAATCTAATCAAAACAGTCGGCAATCCTGATCAACGTTTTGCCGAAGATGCGCTACGCATGCTCAGGGCAATCCGTTTAGCAGTGCAACTACAAATGAAACTCGCCAAAGCAACATATGTATCTATTCAAAAAAATAAAGATTTATTGCGCTTTGTCAGCTTTGAACGAATTGGTGCGGAAATGATTAAAATCTTGGCTTCTGCTCATCCCGCCGAAGGAATTAAACTGCTAGACGAAACTGGCTTATTAGATTACATCATTCCAGAATTAAAACTTGGTAAAAATATGGACCAGCCAGGTCATCATACTACTGATGTTTGGGTACATAGCTTAGATGCGTTAGAAGCTTGTCCTAGTTTAGATCCAATAGTGCGTTTGGCTACTCTACTTCACGATGTGGGTAAACCAGAGACATACGTAGCACAAGAACAAGAAATTACTTTTTATAATCACGAAGTTTTAGGTTCACGAATTGCTAGTAAAATTGCCAAAAGATTGCGTTTATCCAAAAAAGATGTCCAAAGAATTTTTATTTTGGTTCGCTATCACATGTTTTATTATCAACCAGAACATAGTGATGCCTCTGTGAGACGCTTTATTAAAAAAGTCGGCTTAGAAAATATTGATGACATTCTTGATTTAAGAGAAGGTGATCGTCTGGGCAGTGGGGCAAAAAAAACAAGTTGGCGTTTAGAAGAATTTAAAAAACGCATTATTGAACAACTCAATCAGCCCATGGACTTGAGTGATTTAGCCATTAATGGTCGAGATCTAATTACAAAATTAAAACTTAAACCTAGCCAAATTGTTGGCCAAATTTTAAACGACCTCCTAGAAAAAGTTTTACAAAATCCTAAACTTAATACAAAAGACACATTAATTAAAGAAGCTCAAAAACTGCTCAATAATAAAAAATAATATCATTCTTTATTTGCTCGGGTCGCTAATTCTTCCCACAACAGTAATATTGGCACTGCAGTAAAACTACTAGAATAAGTACCAGTGATCGCACCAATCAACAAAGCAAAAGCAAAATAACGAATACTTTCTCCACCTAATAACACCAATGACAACAACATTAAAATAATGGTCATTGAATCATTAATTGATCGACCCAAGGTTTTCCAAACAGCGGCGTTAGCTATTTCTGTTAAAGACAAGTGTCTTTTTTTGTTTTTTAATTCTCTAATACGATTATAAACAACCACTGTGTCATGAATAGAAAAAGATAGGGTAGTTAAAACTGCGGTAACAAATAAAACATCAACTTCAACTCCCATAAAATGTCCCAACAAACTAAAAATACCCAATAAAATAAATGAATCATGAAACATAGCTAATACCGCTGAAATACCATATTTTAAATCATGAAATTGTTGCCAAATATAAATAATAATCACTCCAGCCACTAATAAGATAGCGGTCATTGTTTTTCTCAACAATTCTTCTCCCAAAATAGGACCAACTGTCTCAAAACGCAACAACTCCAATTCTCCGAAGTCTTCTTTAATTAAATTTAAAACTAGATCTTTATCTTCATTGCTAATTTCTTTACCACGTAAGATTAAACTGTCTTGACCAGTTTCCTGGACGGTATTAATGATATAAATTTCTTGTAAATTGTCTTTGAGCAAGGTTTCTTGATAATTTTTTGCTTTTTCTTGATCTAAAAATTTAATTTCCAGTAAGCTCCCGCCAGTAAAATCGATCGCCGGTTTTAAGCCAAAAAAAATCAAAGAAATTATTCCTGGAATTAAAAAAATTGCCGAAATCAAAAAAAATATTTTTTTATGCTTCATTAAATTCATGATTTGAATTCCTTGGCCTTAACGAGTGGCATTAACTGTCTAACCAACATTCTAGAAACTGTGACTCCAGTAAACATACTCAGTAAACTACCAAGCAGAAATGTAATACCAAAACCCTTTACTAAACCACTTGTATTTAAAAAAGAAAAATTCAGCGGATTAATCAAAACTAAAGCGGTAACAATAGAAGCTAAATTAGCATCTTTAACAGTATTCCATGCTCGACCAAAACCTAATTCCATCGATTCTGCAAAGCTTCGACCAGCTCGTTGCTCTTCTTTTATTCTTTCAAAAATTAAAATATTAGCATCAACCGCCATACCGATCGTTAAAATTAGACCAGCAATTCCAGGTAAAGTTAACACTACTCCAATGATTTTATAAAGAGCAATTGTTAAAATTGCATAGATTAATAAAGCTAAAGAAGAAATCACTCCCAACCAGCCATAATATAAAATCATAAATAAAATCACTAATGCCAAACCAACTAAACCCGCATTAATGCTTTTTTGTACTGATTCATCACCCAAACTAGCACCTATATTTTTTTGTTCTAAAACTTCAATATTGACTGGTAGTGCTCCGGCGTTTAATTGAATAGCGAGATTTTTGGCTTCTTCAACAGTAAAATCACCAGTCATAACTGCTTGACCATCTAAAATCGCATTGGAGATAGTTGGCGTAACCACCGGATAACCATCAATAAAAATAGCTAAAATTTTATCTATATTATTTTTAGTAATGTCGGCAAAAAGATCTCGACCTTCATCATCAAATTCTAAAGTTATTTGAGGTTTGGCCGTTTGTTGATCAAATTGCAATTGAGCTTTTTTTAATTGTTGACCAGTTAAAGCTGTTGTTGTGAAATATAAATCCAAAAAATTAGCTGACTGAGTGGCTATACTTAGTTCTTCTTCGCTCAATTGTCTCTCTAAACGAAACTCTAATTCTGCCGTTCTACCAACTAAATCTAAAGCTTGTTGAGGATCTTCAACGCCGGGTAATTCCACAATCAGTCGGTAATCATCTTCTAAGCGTGCAGCCTGAATGCTTGGTTCACTAATACCATATAAATCAACTCTGCGACCAATAATGTCTCGAGCAGATTCTAGAGCAGTTTCTCTATCTTCCAGGGCTATATTATCCATTTTTGCTCTAAGCACCACTTGCATCCCACCTTGAATATCTAGACCTTTTTTCAATGAGAAGTTCTTGTAAACGTGTTTTCCCCAAAAATAAAAATCAATGGCTGGTTTGTTGATTTCAAACTTAATCTGTTTAGATAAGAAATTACTATCAATGGCAATACGATCAGGAAAAGCAATATAAGCTGCACCTAAAATTAATAATAGAAGCCAAAAAAAAGGTCTTACTCGTGCTTTTTTATTCATGAAAATAATCTATTTGACTTATTAATTAAGGGGTAAATCTCGATGACAAAATTCATTTTCATCACCAATAATCATCACTCTTGTTCCATATAAAACTTCCATAACAAAAGGGTCTCGACGTGTTTTTCGGAATTCAAATTCATCTGCACTAAGTACCGCATAATTGATTTCTCGACCCAATTCTTTTTGTTCAGCTCGAATCAATTCTTCCAATTCAGCCAACACTACATCTCCAACAAATAAAATATCTAATTCGTTGACCTGAGCCGCCTGGCGACTAGCAAAAACGCCAGAAAACATCACAAATGACAAAGTCCCTAATTTACGTCTATTGCGACGAATTTTTTTACCTAAACCTGTACTTTTTGCCACAATCCTTTGTAACTCTTGATGATAAGGATAACGTCTATTCAAGTAATAATATAAACGATTACCACGTTGTTCACTTTTTAATAAACCGCATTCTAACATTCTCTCTAATTCTCTTCTAACTGCATTAATTTCTTCTTTAACTAAGCGAGTAATTTCTCGAACGTAGTACATTTCTTCCGGATTTTTGTAAAATAGTTCTAATACTTTAACTCTTACTTTGGAGATTAATAAATCGTTAAGACAGGACATATTTTTCCTTTTTTTTATTGATTTTCTCTTGAAATCAAAATTTACTCAATTTTACGTGATTAAAATAAATAATACAAGTGATAAATTTGAGACAATTAGCACAAAAAAGCCGGCAAAAGCCGGCTAATTAATCACGAATTTATAATCGACACTTAATAATTAACGTCACTGCCAGTAGCTAAAATACTAATCCAAATTGGTCCACGAGCTAATTCAACTGCCTTACCTCTTACATCAGTAAATTCTAACTCGGCTTCACGATTAGCTTTACTCCAATTAGCTTGAATTGGTTCCTGACCATGTTTGAAAATTAAAACTTTACCTTTGCCAATGGTCGTATATAACATGTGCTTGAGTTCATTAATCGGACCTTTTTCTGTGGTGAGTAGCACAATCACTGTGTTAGCAATCACAGGCTCCTCATTGTTTAAATCATACTGCGCTTCTCCACCATTGCTTCTAATATAAGCATCTAAATTTTGATCATAATTCCATTCAACTGAAAACTGGTTATAACCAGACCAAAAATCATAACTAATTTTTTGCACTGCTCCTGGAGATTGAATTTCGTCTTCAAACTTCCAACCTTGATAATTATCTTTCCAAGGAGTCGCGGGCACTGTTTGACGATTAACTATCCGCTCTGGAGTTAAATTCGTCCATCCTCTGTCAGCGGCCACTTCCCAAAGCGCCTCTGTTTCACTTTGCATGGTGTGTTCTGTCGCCACTGTTTTACCAGGAATTCGATTATAATTACGCACAAAAGTGGGATAACCAATCGAAAATTGATCCATATCGTTCTCTCCTCGCCAACCATAATCAGCAAGTTGACCTAAAGCATTGCTTGGTCCAGACAAATTGGCTCCACCAACGTGTACGTACAAAGGTAAGTTAAATCCCGAAGCCCAATCAACAAAATAAGTACGAGCACTACGCACCGACGCAATAACTACATTCTCATTTTGAGCAGCGCAATAATATAACACTCCAAAACGAGTCACTCCACCCTCTGCAACTGCTTCAAAAACAACATCGGCTCGACTCAACCCAGAGTGAGGTCTTGCATCTGGGGAATTCTCCACTATCACAAATAAGGGTCGTCTACTCTCCCAAGCATTTTTCTCAGTTAAAGTATAATATTGACCATTTAGCGGACAAGCTTGATCTATGGGTTCATTTGGATCGATATTGAGTAAACCAGCCAAGAGTGATTCTTTTTGTTCCTCTGTTGGCTCGTTCAGGGCCGCTGCCCCTTCAAAAAAATAGGAAAAAACAAAAAATGAGACTAAACTAGATATTAAATAAAAAAACAATAAAATAATTAAGTTCTTTTTAGGCATAGTTGTTGACTACCTTTCCAAAAAATTGACAATCCTAAGTATAGCGCAAAGTAATTAAAGCTAAAACCACTAAAACTACCAGAGTAACTAATAATGTTTTTTTTAAATCTTGATTAATTAGTTTTGGATCATAATTAAATAAATTACTCATTTGTTGATCTTCTATTTTGCCCTTTTTTAATGATTTAACCAGAAAATCTTTGTTATTAGCTGATTTTTGGGTAGTTTGAAGAAGTTTTTTTCTGACCCTGATCTTATCACTTTTTAAACGTTTTTTTGCCATATTTTTAAATATTATAACTAATCCTTAAAAAAACTTGATTACATCATTCACAGATACAAAAATCATTAACAAAATCAAAACAAAAAAACCTAAATAATTCGCCCAGTTGGCTACTTTTT
>CAYSMC010000018.1:0-15273 GCA_964432115.1 uncultured Pseudomonadales bacterium
AGCTGCTGCAGGTACTTGGAGCATGACTCTGCCAACCAGTGGAGGTTCAAATGGACAAGTATTAACCACAGATGGTAGTGGGGTTACTTCTTGGACTTCTCCTAGCTCTTCTGTTAAATGGAATGCTATAGATAATCCTGACGGTCATCAAACCTTGACTATGGGTGCATATGACACTACTTGGAACTTTACTACTGGAGATTTAAGAATTACTAGCAACAGCAGCGAGGCGTTGTTTATTGGTGCGGGTAATGTCGGAATCGGCACCACAGATCCCTCTTCCTTCAAACTCCAGGTCGCTGGCAATGTGGGCCCTCAAACTGATGATACATACAGCTTAGGCTCTACTTCACTGCGTTGGTCAGATCTCTATCTAGGCCCAAGTACTCTACACATTGGTAGTTCAGCTACAGATGAAGGTTTAATTTCTTATGATACAACTAACAATATTTTAAAATTTGATACCGACAGCACAACAAATGCCGATATTTCATTTTTTAGTGATGATCTTTATTTAGATAAATCAACAAGCAATGTGGGAATTGGGACAACGGATCCCGCTCAACAACTCCATCTTACAGAGAACATGATGCTAGCTGATCAACAAAATGCAGGTGATGCGCTAAATGGCATAATTTATAAAGGGACTACTCCATTTATCCATAATTTTAGACATCCAACGGGCGGTAGTGCCAGACCAGATGGAGAAAATACATTTGTTGGCATAAATGCAGGTAATTTAACAATGGGGAGCGATGCAATAATGACAGTTAAAGCTAGTTATAATGTAGGAGTTGGATCTCATGCTCTCTACTCCAACACCTCAGGTTCTTACAACTCAGCTCAGGGTTATCAAGCTCTCTACTCCAACACCTGTGGTTTTGGCAACTCAGCTCAGGGTTATCAAGCTCTCTACTCCAACACCAGTGGTTATCGCAACTCAGCTCAGGGCTATACTGCTCTCTACTCCAACACCACGGGTAGTCACAATACAGCTCAGGGATTTCAAGCTCTCAACTCCAACACCACGGGTATTTACAATATAGCAACGGGATATCGAGCTCTCTACTCCAACACCACGGGTACTTACAATATAGCAACGGGATATCAAGCTCTCTACTCCAACACCACGGGTTCTTACAATACAGCAATGGGATCTCAAGCAGGTCACTATCTTGCTAATGGCTCTACCGCCAGAACAACGGGAAACTATGGTGTCTACCTAGGTACAAACACCAAAGCTTCAGCTAATGATACAACTAATGAGAATGTTATTGGTTACAACGCCATAGGCCTAGGTTCTAATACAGTAGTACTTGGTAATGACAGTATAGTTACGACTGCTCTAAAGGGCAACGTCGGCATCGGCACGACTGCTCCATCTACTCTTCTTCAACTTGGCACTGCAGGCACAGCTGGTACCCTAGGTATTGCTGGCTCTACTTCGGGATTAGTGACTCTCCAAACTGCTGCAGCTGCTGGTACTTGGAGCATGACTCTGCCAACTAGTGGAGGTTCAAATGGACAAGTATTAACCACAGATGGTAGTGGAGTCACTTCTTGGACTACTCCTACTTCATCTATTAAATGGAATGCTATAGATAATCCTGATGGCAATCAAACCTTAACTATGGGTACATATGACACTACTTGGAACTTTACCACTGGAGATTTTAGGATTACTAACAGTGGCACTGAAGCACTGTTTGTGAGTGGAGGAAGTGTGGGGATTGGGACGACGGATCCCCAATACAAATTAGACGTTAATGGCGAATTGAGGGCAGAAAAGTTTTTCGATTACACTAATACTAATTATTATTTAGACCCAGCAGCGGCAGGAACTTCAATGGTGGTGGCTGGCAAAGTAGGCATCGGTGCAGCACCAGTAACCGACAGTATGGTGAAAGTTTATCTAGACACCAACGGAAACAAAAGAGTAATTGAGAGTCATATTTATTACAATGGCGCAGGTGATGATGACTATTTATTTACTGGCACACGAGTTGATGGCACCACCTGGGTAGATACTGAATTTAAGGTCACAGCACTAGGTAAAGCCTATGCCGACGGTGGCTGGAACGGGGCTGCTGACTATGCTGAGTATTTTTACGTTAATGATCGCCAATTAGAAAAGGGTGACTTAGTTAGTCTAGTAGAAGAAAAGTCTCCAACTGGGTCGGGAGCAATTGAAATTGCTTCAAGCGGTAACAAACACAACCTTGTGGGGGTTATCTCTACCAACCCTGGCTTTATTGGTATGATGGGTGAAGATGCTACTGATGCTGGCACCTATTACACCTTGGGAGAAGGAAAAAACAAGTTTAAATTGGTTTCTATGATGGGTCAAGTTCCAGTAAAGGTTTCTACAGAAAATGGTGTTATTGAGCTTAATACCCCGATTTCCCTCGGTTCTTTGTCTGGAATTGGAACAAAAGCAATTGAAAAGGGTTATGTTGTTGGTAATACTATTGAATCATTTAATCCCAACCAAATGAGCTGTAATGCGGTTAATTCAATAGATGAAATTAATTGGCCAGAAGATGAGACTGGCACTAATAAGATTAAAACCTGTTTCCGATTGCCCAATGGAACTTATGTTGGCAAGGTCATGGCTTATGTTAATCTCCACTGGTACAACCCCGACTTAGAAGAAGACCTAGCTTTCGCCATTGACAATCAAGATATTCGTTTAGATGATTTAGAGACAGCTCTCGCTACGCTCGATGCTTCTCATTCTACTCTTAACACTGAATTCAATAATTTTAAAGACTCTCTCGCTACCAGCTTTAGCAGTGCTCTTATCAGCACTCAAAAATTAATTGCTGATCAAATTGAAATTGGCGGACAAGCACTAGATGAATATATCAAAAGTGTTGTTCAACTGGCCATAAATAACAATGAAATAATGATTGATGAAAGTACGAGTGAGAGTGATTCAAATGAAGATACTCTAGAGCTTGCTGCAGAACCACAACCTACTATGCTCTCTGAACTAATCATTGAAAATGACTTGGGAGAAATCGTAGCTAGCATCGACGAGCAAGGCAATGCACAATTTGTGGGTGATTTAGAAATTGCTGGAGACTTAGTGGCTAGTGGCAGCAGTCGCTTGGGGCAATTGCTAGCACAAGACGCCACCGTCAGTAGCTTGCTGGCTGAAAACATTAGTACCAGCACCATAAGCGCCCAACAAGCTCTTATTGATGATGCTCAAATCAACACTGCCTCTGTTTCTGGAGAGCTTTATGCGCAAAATATTAGCACTAACAATCTCTACACTAGTAGCATTGACGCCGACATCATCAATGGCCTGCAAGAAAGATTAGAAACAGCAGTGGCTCAACAAATGTCCGACTCTACTCTACTTGCTTCTTTAATTAACGATACTATTACCACCGAAGAATACTTAAAGCAGGTGGCTGCTGACATGGGTATCGATATCTACAATGAAAGCACCACTAGTGCCACGCTCGCCAGAAGTGAAACAATTCTAACCAATAGTATTCTAGCCAACAGTGCCTATATTGATAGTTACTTTGAAGTTAATGGCTCTGCCCTGATCAAAGAAGGCTTGGCTGTCGGTCAAACACTAATGGTTGGCAATGGCTTAACTATGGGTGATGGTTATATTGCTTACCAAAGTGAAACTAGCAGCGACTTGGCTATTCAGCCAGCGGGTCAAGGTCGTCTATCCTTGATGGCTGATTTAATGACTCTTGATGAAAGTGGTCTCGTCACCATTAATGGCAATCTGAAAGTGGCCGGCGCCATGGAAGTAGAACAAGATTTGCGAGTCAAAGAAACTTTATTGAGCAACCTGATCAGTGCCAATAATCCAGATGAAAACATCCGTGTCCAACTTGCCCAAGCCGTCACTAACGAGGCCGGCGATGAAGAAATTAAACAAAGTAACTTCGAATTTATTGATGAAACTGGTGCTGCGATTGCGACCATGTCAGCTAGTGGTGATTTATCTCTTACTGGAGCACTCAAAGTCGAACAAGAACCAGCCAACGCCACTGAGTCTGCCAATCTGAATAGCAAAAGCGCTGGTCAGGGGGTAATTTTAGCCGGAGAAACTAGTGCTAGCATCAAAACTTCACGTCTTAGTGAAGATAGCATGATTTATGTCACCCCTCTGGGATCTACCAGAAATCAGGTAATCTACGTAAAAAATAAACTGCTTGATAGTGAATTTACTGAAGAGAACGAAGCTCAATTTACCGTGGGCTTTGACTTTCCGCTTAATGAGGATGTTTATTTCAACTGGTGGATAGTGAATTAGTCAATTAGCTATTTTACTAATCAACTGCCAAGCGAATCAGCAACTAATTAAGTTTAGCCTACTTAATCAGCACAAACGTAATAATAAGTCCCTGGGGTCTGATTGCATCGATCAGCACTTTTCTCTAAATCTGCGTCTGCCGCATTCTCTAGTTCAATGCTGAGTAAAAAGTCGTAACCACCGTCAAGTCGATCATACGTATAGCCCTCTGGAATAGCTTTCATATAACTGGTCCCATCCACTACAAAATTATTTGCACAAACACCTGCTAAACAAGACTCTGGATCGGCATCACAACAAATTTCATCTCCAGTTGCACCACCCTCTGCAGGATAGGCACCATGATCATCAAAATATAAACGCAGCGCTTTTTTTAACTGGGTTAAATCATTTTTTCTGACAGTATCTCGGGCTCGTTCACGCATGCCAATTAGGTTGGGTAAAATTACTGCTACCAAAATCCCAATCACTGCAATTACGATCAACAACTCGATGAGAGTAAAGGCTTGATTTTTTTTAAACAAGCGTTTTGAAAATGTTTTTGACATAAAAAAGTCCTTTAAATAACTGCCGGCTTACTAACCAAATTAGTACTCATGATAATATAATTACACCCCAAACCTGCCGTACCACAAGAATAAACACCTGAGTAAAAGCTTGGATCTCCATCGCCATCTACTGCTGCATCTGAATCTAATTCATTTTCTAAATGTGCGAAAAGATAGTAACTGTTATCATCAACTTGATAATAATAATAATTCTGGCTTGTAACAGGATCCTGAGGTAAAGCGGTCATGTACAGGGCACCATCATCAGTTTCCCATACTTCTCCCCAAGTACATGCTTCACTGGCTCCGACGCCACAACCCTCAATAACTCCAACACTACTACTTGGATAAGCCTCATTGTCATTGTAATAAGTCTCTAAAGCCTTACTGATACTAGATAAATCCTGTTTTCTTCGACTATCTCGAGATTTTTGCTGAATAGTGCCAAAAGCCATTAGACCCAAACCAGATAAAAGCGCCAGAATGATCATTACTATTAACAGTTCTAGAAGGGTGAAGGCACTTTGTTTGTTTTTAAGATTTTTTTGCATAGATTTTATTGAGTTTAAGAACTTAATATAAATTTTTAAGCATTAATTTTCACAACTAGTAGCCGCTACACACTCTGCATTAGAAGCATAAGCTTCACTATGACAAGAACCGTACCCAGAACCATTGTATTTATTACAATTACTTGGAGGATTATTACAACAAAAACAATCATTACTAAGACTACACTCTATTGGATCTACCGTTGGCTCAGGAACAGTAGCCTGCCTAAGAGGCACACCTTCGGCAATGCCGTAATTATATGCTTCGGGGTCATCAACTAAGCCGACCGGTATTCCCCCACAACCTCCCGGACAACCTGCTTGCTCAATCATCGGATCATTAAGAATTGTTAATGGTGTCAATATGCGATATCCTCCACAAGTAGCACCCTCCGCATTTGCTACCGGCAAATACAAATATGCCGTTCCCAATTTATCACAGGGTACTTGAGCTAAATATGGAGCTAGATCAGTGCTGCCACAAACATCCAAAGACCCTTCAGGAGGATAACAATTTTTATCATTATAATAATTTTCAAAGGCAATCTTAATTTCTTTGAGGTCCTTTTTTCGATCAGCATCTCTGGCTTTGTCAACATCACGACCTATAGTTCGATAAAGCGCAACCATCAATAACAAAAGAATTGCTACCACTATCAAAACTTCGATAACACTAATCCCCATTTGGGTTTTTTTCTCTGGTTTTTGCGCCGTTTGCCGCTTCACTTTTGTAGCTTTTTTCGCTATATTAAACATAGGAATTGTTTACGTATTCAGTTTAGTATAAATTAGTAAAAAAAACAATTAATCTATCTAGGAAATATGTCAAAAAACACCAAGACCAATCTTTACACCGGCTTTGCTTTAATCGTGGCATTCTTATTGCCAATTTTAGTGATTCCCACCATCAATAATCCTTTTTTTCACAGTAAGGGAATACTGCTATTTGCTCTGGCAATAGGCACCCTGCTCGCCTATATATTCAATAGTTTTAAAGAGAAAAAGTGGTTGTTGAGTTCTAACCCTTTAGTTTTACCACTCGTTTTATTTGCTGCTAGCATTCTATTAAGCACTTTAGTCACTCAGCAATATCCCTTTGATCAGTTGGTGGGTTGGGGAGGCTTTTTCTTAAGTTTTGTATTGATCGTCATTTTTGCCCCCACTTTAATTAAAAAAGATTACAGCCACAAAGTGGTTCAAGTTCTAAACGTTGCTGGTTTAATCATTGCTTTGAATTCTGTTTTACAGCTGTTTGGAGTTGGTTTTAGTCAAATTTTTAATCGCCTGAGTGTTTATGAATTTGCTAACGATCTTTCTTTCAGTTTAACTGGCGGGGCATTATTAAATATTCAACTTTTATCAAGTTTGGTATTAGTCAATTTACTATCAAAAAATCAAAAACAAGGCTGGCTACAAAAAATTGTTATTGCGGGCCTAGTTCTTGGCTTGGGTGTTAATGCTTATGCTGTTTTGCCTGGACAAGCAGCCCAGCTAGTCTTAATGCCGTTGTCAGCCAGTATTGCCATCGCCAGAGAAAGTTTGGCAGTCACTCGCAGTGCTCTATTTGGTTTTGGCCCAAACAGCTATAGTCAAGCTTTTCATTTGCTTAAACCAGCCTGGCTCAATACTTCCGAAGTCTGGCAATATAATTTTGAAAGCGCCACTGCTTTTCCACTAACTTTAGTCGTAAGTGGCGGACTATTGGCTTTCTTAAGCTGGATATTCCTTGCTTTGAGAAGCATTCGCTTATTAACTATTAAAAAAGAACAAAAGGCTGAGGGTCTGAAATACTTTATTATTGCAGCGATTATTTGGCAAATAATCTCCCCACTCAACACCATGATGCTAACCTTATTAGCTTTGGCCCTGAGTTTTTATTTGGCTGCCAACTTAGATGGTTATAAAATCAAAAAATTTTCTTTTAATAACCTTTTTGATCCTTTTAACTTACAGCCCAATAATAAAGCTAATCGCTATACTTTTGCTACCATCTCTGTCTTGTTAATGGCTGGTTTAATTTTCTTAAGCTACCAAATTGGCCTACACTATGCAGCTCATGCAGCTGCTTATCAAGCCAACAAAGCTGCTAGCGAAGAAGATTTTAATCAGGTATTTGCCAAACAAGAACAATCCAGAAACCTAGCTAATCGTTCGGCTGAATGGCGCAGAATTTATGCATCGAGTGCTTTGGAGCTAGCGGTAGCTTTATCAAATAAAACTGATATTACTCCCGTTGAGCAGGAGCAAGTTTTAGAGCTAATCAATGTAGCTATTACTGAAGCCAGAGCTGCAACTATTTTGCAACCTCGCCTCTACCAAAACTGGCTAGTCTTGGCTAATATCTATTTGCAGCTTATAGATGTGACTGAAGATGTGGGTCAATTAGCTTTTGAATCTCTTTCTCAAGCAACTTTAACTAATCCCAATGATCCATTTATGAGAATTAATTTGGGACAGTTCTTTATGCGCTTGCAACAGTGGGAAGAAGCCAGCAATTTCTTTATTCAAGCAATTGAACGCAAACCAGATTTGGCTGTGGCTTACTACAATTTAGCTCAAGCTTATATCCAAAATCAGCAAATCTTAGAAGCGGAAAATGCTCTACAACAAGCCTTGTTGCTAATCGACAAAGAGACTAACCTCGAGGATTACACTGCAGTAGAAGACCAACTCGAGGCAATTAGTGAGCAAGCAGATCAATTACGTGCTCAAGCTGAAGCTCAACAGGCTCAAGGAGGAGTAACTAGTCCAGAAACTCTAGACAGTCCTTTAGAGCCCGATCTAATTGATCAAGGATTGGAATCAGAACCACTAGAGGAAAACGGTTCTGGCTTATCTGAGCTACTAAACGAAGAGGAAACCTCTAGCCTATTGCGTGAAGGTAGTTTGATTACTGAGGAAGAAGCTATTGATTAGTTATTAGATTTGTTTGAAATATTAAATTAGCCGACAGAAGTCGGCTAATTTTTTATTATTTGTGATATTTTTAGTATTTGCGATAAACGTCTGCTCATCCACTTGTTTAAAACAAGCTCTCAATTGCTTTATGCACTGCTGGTAAACCCTCTCCAGTGATAGCGCTAAATATCAGTAATGAAACTTTTTCTTTTTTAAAATCAGTCCTAAACTGCTTAATTTCCTCTGGACTGTAAAGATCAGTTTTGTTCAGGGTTACAATAAATGCTTTGTTTAGTAATTGAGGATCGTGTTGTTTGAGTTCTAAAGTTAAATCTTGATATTGCTTCCACAGCAAGTCACTTTTCTTTTTGTTTGACAGTGACTGGTCAAAAATCTGACTTTCTTCCAAAAATAACACATACATTAGCGCCTGACAGTTTTCAATATGGCGCAAAAAATCATGACCTAAACCCCTGCCTTGACTGGCCCCCTCAATTAGACCAGGTATATCAGCCACAATAATTTCTTGGGTGTTTTTTTTCAACTGCATGATACCCAAATTGGGTTCCAGAGTAGTAAAGGGATAACTAGCAATTTTGGGATTGGCTGCAGTAACTTTGGATAAAAAAGTACTTTTACCAGCGTTGGGAAAACCCACTAAAGCTAAGTCTGCTAATAATTTTAATTCGATTTTAACTAATTTTTGTTCAGCAAAAGTACCGTGCTCGGCTTCTCTTGGTGTAGTTTTTTGACTACTTTTAAATCTAGTATTACCTCGACCACCAAAACCCCCTTGACACAATACTAATTGTTGACCATCTTCCATCAATTGACAAATTTCTTCGGCTTCGGCTAAGGGTTCTATTTCATCAGGCTCTAGGTACAAGTTGCTATTAGCCACATCATAATCAATGAAATAACGCTGTCGTTCTATATTGCTTCCTGGAGGCACTTGACCAGCTTGAAAATCGGCAGATCGTAGCAAACGCTGACTACCATCCTCATTAACAAAACCATAACGTTGTCGGCGATAAGCACTAGTCTGGTTTTCTGCTAATAAAGTAATAGTGGTGCCGACTGGCACTTCAATTATTTTATCTTCACCCTTTTGCCCGTGCTGTTTGCGCTTAGAACCTGGCTGTCCTGGCTCTGCCGCGATTTCTTTGATGCCTGCGTAGGGGCGGAGGGTTGACAGTGAACGCTGAGCACGAATAATAATTGAGCCACCATCTCCTCCATCACCACCATCTGGACCACCTTTTGGCACATGTTTCTCACGACGAAATGAAATTTTACCTCGACCACCGTCGCCGGCAACTAACTTAAGAGTGACAAGATCAATCATGAAAATTACCTTATCTTAAAAAATTAAATGGATTTTGTAGGGCTCCTCCCTGACGAATTTCAAAGTGCAAGTGAGTACCCGTACTTCGACCGGTGCTACCCATTTGACCAATCACATCACCACGACCAACTCGCTGACCAACTCTAACCTGCACCACACTCAAGTGAGCATAAAGAGTAACAAAGCCGTTGCCATGATCAATCATCACTCGATTACCATAACCATAACCATCCACCCAACCAGCTACAGAAATTATTCCAGCATCCGCAGCCAAAATTGGACCGCCAGCAGTATTAGAAATATCAATCGCTTTATGATAAAAAGTATAACCTTGACTAATGCCGCCGCTGGCTGGCCACAGAAAACTACCAGTGGCCGAAACAGTGCCTGCATCTGGAGTTAAAACACCAAAACTACTACGAGAAGTAGCAACTCTAGAGACTGGTGCGGCTGGTGGTTTGCCCTCAGGCACCATTAAAAATTGCCCTGCCACTAAATCAAAAGTTTCATCATTCAAAAATTCATTAAAAGGATAGTCAACAATCATCTGCACTTGAGAACCACTCAAACCATATTTTTTACCAATCGAATAGATGGTATCTCCTCTCGCCACCTTATGCCTAACGCCATCAACTGGCAAAATTTCTAAAGTTTGTCCAGGTTTTATAGTGCTTTTTTCGGTCAAATCATTAGCCCACAAAATTGTTTCACTGCGCAAACCATAACGCTCAGCGATACTAGAAATAGTTTCACCTTCTTCAACTACATGACTAATAATTTCTCCACCTCGATATTGACGAACTTCTTCAGCCTGATCAGTATAAAAGTCTGGAGCTGTTGCAGTACCAATAGCCAAAATTGGCGTAGCCAAGACTAATTGACCCTCAGTAACTTCATCTACAGAATTCAATAAACGTGGACCAAAAATTACCATGATAAAACTCAAGGCAATGGTACCAAAATGTAAAAAAGGTCGAGTATACTTTCCGCGTTTTTGATGTAGTACGGCCACTAAACCGTCTTTAATTTTTTCAAAAGATCCAAACACCACATAAAGACGAATCTTGCTATAAGTTCGCAAAAACTGCATAAAAGACTGTAAATCTTTGAAAAAAGACTTAAGTTTTCCTTGCCGGCGCTGGTGTAGATCTCTATTTAACATAATAAGCAAACTTTTAGCCATTTTTTAGAGAGGCTAAAAATTCTTTATTAGATTTGGTCTTTTTTAGCTTCTCAATCACGGTTGCGGTTCGTTCATCTTTACCCAACATATCTAACATGCGATGTAAAGTAATTATAGACTGATAAACAACTGGATCAATTAACAAGTCATCTCGACGAGTACCAGATCGTTGTAAATCAATAGCTGGATAAATTCTTCTCTCTGCTAAAGAACGTTCTAGATGTAACTCTTGATTACCTGTCCCCTTAAATTCTTCATAAACTAAATCATCCATTCGAGAACCAGTATCAACTAAAGCTGTACCAATAATGGTTAAAGAACCTGGTACTTCAAAATTACGAGCTGCTCCAAAGAATTTTTTTGGCGGAAAGAGTGCTGCTGGATCAAATCCACCAGACAAAGTTCGACCAGAAGTTGGCATAGCTAAATTGTAAGCTCGCGCTAAACGAGTAATTGAGTCGAGTAGAATTAATACATCACGACCTTCTTCAACCAAGCGCTTAGCCCTTTCGAGAGCCAATTCAGCCACTCGACATTGATTTTGTGCCGATTCATCGAAGTTACTAGCAGCCACTTCACCTTTACCATTAGTAATTTTTTTAATATGACGATGAATATCGGTTACTTCCTCTGGGCGCTCCCCAACTAATACTGCCATCAAATGAATATCTGGATTATTTTTAGCTACTCCCAAAGCAATGTCTTTGAGAATAGTAGTTTTTCCGGCTTTTGGTGGAGACACAATCAAGCTGCGTTGTCCCTTGCCAATCGGGGCAATGAGATCGATTAAACGCAATGACAATGGTTCAACACCAATCTCTAATTTAATATGTTTATCTGGGAAAACTGGAGTTAAACTCAAAAAATTTCTGCGATCAAGTTGGCGATGTTCTTCTACTGATCGACCATTAATACTATCAACACGCAGTAAACCCCAGTAACGTTCATTGTCTTTGGGTTGACGAGCTGGTCCACTCACTAAATCACCAGACTTTAATCTCAAACGACGAATTTGTGAACTAGCGATATAAACATCGCGTTCCGATTCTGAAAAATCTGGACGCAATACCCCATGACCATCCTTAGAATTATCTAAAATGCCAGTCACAATCAAGTCTTGTTCTTGATTTGCTGATTGAGAACTGCCATCGGCAGTTTGATCATTATTATGATCATTATGATCGGTATTATTTTTCACCATATTATTGTTTTTATTTTCATTAACCTTGTTTTGTCCACCGACTCGACGTCTAATGACTCGAGTGGTAGATTTACCTTGACTATTTTTTTGAGTAGCTTGGTTATTATTATTTTCACTGTCAGCTAAGTTAACACTATTAGCTCCAGAATTATCTTGACTGTTTTGCATAAAATTACTTTCTAATAAATAAATGTCATGGCTTGAAAAATAGATAAGAAAAAAGGGGCATCACTATTAATTTAAAACTGAAAATCAACTGGATTATGACAAATAACTGGGTAAAAATCAAGACCAATGATTCATAATCGCTTGAAAAAAGAACTTTCTGCGGAGTCTCGGTAGCCTGCCCAACGACCGAGATTCCACAAAAAGTTCTTGTGGTGGCAGTTCTACTCGACTTTGATACTTTATGATCTATTTTTATAGTTTAAGCTAGAATTGTCAAAAAAGACAAAAAATGATAGCTTAATAATCGATCAGTTGTTGATTTATTTCAACAACGACAGGATTACATTGTTATTTGTGAATCATCAGCGGTAACAATGTTCTCAACAATCCATTCTGTTTAGGTTCTTGACTGCCTAAAAACGCAAGACTTAAACGGGATGGATTTTTTTGTTTTTAAACATAAAGCCTAAAAACAAGCAAAAATCCCTTATTGCTATTAAAGTACCAAAACTAAATTAATTTTAGCAGTTTTTATAACTTTGACAAGCATTAAAACAATCCTATAATAATTAAAAGAGCTTTTTTTAGCTATCCTATATTAATATTTTTAAATAAAAACCAGATCATAAAATAAAGTTTTCCACAATCAATATAAAATCTTATCTATTTGGGAAAAACCTGGGAAAACCTAAAAAAATGGCTATAAAGCTTTAATTACTTGACTAATGTGGCGATGACTTTTAGCTGAAATAATGTTAGTAAAACCTAGGCGTTTTGCCTCTTTAACTCGTCGATCAAAATAAGCTACTGGTCTAATCTCCCCCAACAAACCAATTTCCCCAATAAACACTGTTTTTTGCGGAATTTTTTTTGCTGACAGCGAACTCGCGATCGCTACCGCTAAACCCAAATCCACTGCTGGCTCACTCAATTTAAAACCACCTGCCGCAGAAACGAACACATCATAATTACTGAGAGCTAAACGAGCATGTTTTTGCAAGACTGCCGTTAATACTTGAATGCGACTAATATCAATACCTCGTCCCACTCGCCTCGGCATGGCCAATTGACTCGACACCACTAAAGCTTGCACTTCTGTCAATAGCGGTCTGGTGCCTTCCATCACACAAATTGTAGTAGCGCCACTGACCGCTTGTTTTTGATTTTCCAAAAACAACTCACTGGGATTATTCACCTCATTCAGTCCCCAATCGACCGCTTGAAAAATCCCGACTTCATCACTGGCCCCAAAGCGATTTTTTAGCGACCGTAGAATGCGCAACTGGCCAGAACGCTCACCTTCCATTAATAATACTGTATCAACCATGTGTTCTAAAATCTTAGGACCAGCAATAGCTCCGTCTTTAGTAATGTGCCCTACCAAAAACGTCGGTATTCCTTGACCTTTAGCCTGATCAATAAAACGCGAACTACATTCTCTAATTTGCCCAACGCTGCCACTAGCTCCAGTCAGATCGCTAGTGGTTATTGATTGAATACTATCCACAATAACTAAGCTGGGGGTTTTATTAGCCATCAGTGCAGTGACTTCGTCCACATTACTGCTGGTAATAAATTGTAAAGCCCGGTTGAGCTTCTCACGTAAATTTTTACTTTGACTATTTTTGAGCATTCGTTCGATACGTAAACTGATTTGATTGGGGCTTTCTTCACCGCAAACATAAAAGATGTTTAATTGCTCCTTGCTTTTCGCGAGCATTGCCAAAACCATTTGAGTTAACAGCGTTGATTTGCCGATTCCCGGTTCGCCACCAATCAAAATTGTCATCCCTGCCACTAAACCACCGCCTAAAACCCTATCCAACTCTCCAATATTAGTTAAAAAACGCTGTTTTGCTTCGCTGAGACGCTCGACTTGAGAAAAATTTAGGATTTTTTTACTTAAAACTGCTTTAGATAAATTGGTTGAAGCCTTCTGCTTCGTTTTGTGACTAATCATTTCTTCAACCAAAGTGTTCCATTGTTGACAATTTGTACATTGTCCCTGCCACTTTGCATAACTTGCTCCACAGTTTTGACAAACAAATTGAGTTTCTAGTGTTTTTGCCATTGTCGGTAATTACTCCTTTTTAGTTTTTCTATTGTTAATTAACTTGCTACTAGAAAATTGGGGATTAAATTGACGCACCACTTTCATTTGACCACCAACGGCTTTTAGCTCATTTTTTTTTAAAGCTAAAAATGGCGTGTGACTAGAAACTGCTAGATAATCTGGTTTAATTGCTGTCAACCATGCTCTTCTTGATGTAACTTGACCAAAATCTTCGGGTAAAATAAAAATTACGTCAGCTAAACCCCATTTTTGTAAATTAGCTTTGCGCTCAAGTGCAGAGTGGATTGGCCTACCCTTGCCCTTCATTTTTTGAACACGTTGGTCACTCTCCAAACCAATTAGTAAAATTTTACCCAGTTTTTTGGCCGCTTGTAAAAATTGTCGATGTTCTCGATGCAAAACATCAAAAACACCTGTTACTAGAGTTAATTGGCTATGGCTGCGCTTTCTAATGCGCAAAATAGTGGCTAATTCTTCTGGTAAGTCCATAAGCCTATTCTAACCAATGATCTGTTAAAATAAAAAGGCAAAATGAAAAAGAAAAAGGTTGTGGTGATTGGTGGTGGAACCGGTACGGCAGTTGTCTTGAGTGGTTTAAAACAATATCCCAATTTAGCGATTAGCGCGATTGTGGTAGTAAGCGATGATGGCGGTTCGACTGGTCGACTACGCGATGAATTTGGTTTTTTACCTGCCGGAGATCTACGTCAATGTCTAGCTGCCTTGGCCACTGGTGATAATGAATCACTGATTCGCGATATTTTACTCTATCGTTTTAGTGAACAATCTAGTTTGGCTGGTCATAATTTGGGTAACTTAATTCTTACCGCTCTTGAGGACTTAGCCCAACAAAGAAAAGATAGCCCTGCTCGAGCTATTGAAATCGCTAGTCTCATTTTTGAAATAGCTGGTCGAGTCTACCCCATTAGTGAGCAGGCGGCAGATCTGGTTATTGATTATCAAGATGAACAGATTATTGGTGAAAAAAACTTAGATAATCCTCAGTTGGGTGGGCGAAAA
>CAYSMC010000019.1:0-22017 GCA_964432115.1 uncultured Pseudomonadales bacterium
AAGCGTACGTCGGGAGGGATTCGAACCCACGACCTACTGCTTAGAAGGCAGTTGCTCTATCCAACTGAGCTACCGACGCTTAAAAAGCAATTTGATTACTTCTGGTTTATTTAATTACCGCATTATACTAAAAGCCCCAGTATTAGACAAACTAAAAAATTAACTTTTATTTAGTAGCAGAACAATGATTGTAGAGAAATTTTTTATTTATTAATCAATAAATAAAAACGGTTGGTGTAAGCAGAGTGCTTTTTTTTAAATAAAAAAGGATAAATAAACACATTGCACAGAGCATAAAAAAATAACTTAAAGAAAAAATAAAGATGATTTACTCCTGCAATTGCTATTTGGCTCAGTTGTAATTTATATAGAAAATTTGACCAACGATAATCACCACTAAACATCAATTCAGCCTGAAAGCGGTTGCGCCAATTTTTGATTTCTAATGGAGAAGGTAGACCATGTTTAAGGTGATCTTTTAAAAAAGCCACTTGAGTTTTGTCCTCAACAGCCTGATATAGTTCTTTTTCACCAGCAATATGTTTTTTGGTACCCAATGGCGCTGAACAAATTAATTGTTTTTTAGTGACTCTCAACATTTCTTTAATGAAATTTAATCTATCTTGCTGAGGAACATGTTCTAAAACATCAACACAGACCACCACTTCAAAACTACGATCACTAAAAGGTAATTTTTTGCCATCATAATACAGGCTTTTTACATGAGCTGTTAAATATGTTGGTGACTGATTGATCTCATCGGCAATATTAATTTGATAATAGTCTTTGGCCCGAGTAATTTTTTGTAAAATCGGTTGTTCTCCGCCTACATCTAAAATTTTCATGTGTCGGGGGATTTGACTAGCAATAAAGCGTTGTCGCTCGTGAATATCTGGTGGCAGAAAATAAAAACTATGTACTAATTTTCGTTCAATAGTGGATATAAATGTCATCCTTGCCATTATAGTAAAGAATCTATAGGGAGCAACAAGCAGCTTTCAAAATAGAGTATAATATAAGGTTCTCTTATTTCAAAAATGCAATTTAAACTAGAAGCCAAATACCAGCCAACCGGAGATCAACCTCAAGCGATTGAACAATTGACTGGTGGAATTACACAAGGCAAAAAAAATCAAGTGCTGTTAGGAGTCACTGGTTCAGGCAAAACTTTCACCATTGCCAATGTTATCGCCCAAACTCAAAGACCAACACTAGTTATTGCTCATAATAAAACTCTAGCCGCTCAACTTTATCAAGAATTACGCGATTTTTTTCCAAAAAATGCGGTTTCTTATTTTGTTTCCTATTATGACTATTATCAACCAGAAGCCTATCTACCAGGTAGCGACACTTATATTGAAAAAGAGGCAATGATTAATGATGAAATTGACAAATTACGTTTGGCAGCCACTACCAATCTTTTAACCAGACCAGATAATATTGTGGTGGCTTCGGTTTCTTGTATTTATAACTTAGGCTCACCAGCCGAATATGGTAAATTTGTTTTAGAAATTGTGGAAGGAGAACTGATTGAACGCAAAACCCTACTTTTACAATTAAGTAATTTACAATATGAGCGCAGTAATAGCGATCTTGAACGCGGTAGTTATCGTCTCAGAGGTGATGTAATTCAACTCTGGCCAGCTTACAGTGATACCGCCATTCGCATTGATACTTTAAACAATAAAATCAGCAAAATTGATGAAATAGATCCAATTTCTGGTCAAACAATTCCTCTAAAACCAGGAATAAAAAAGCGTAATCATTTTGTAATTTATCCAGCTAAACATTATTTACTTGATCCTCAAAGTCAAAAAAAAGCTCTGCAAGAAATTCGCCAAGATACGGCTAAAAGAGTTGAGGAATTAAATAATCTGGGAAAAACGCTGGAGGCTTATCGCTTAAAACAAAAAGTTAATTATGATTTAGAGAGAATTGAAGAATTTGGTTTTGTGAATGGTATCGAAAATTATTCTCGTTATTTTGACGGTCGACAAACGGGAGAACCTCCTTATACCTTAATAGATTATTTAAGTTTTAATCAGAAAAAATTTAATAAAGACTCTTTTTTAACCATTATTGACGAAAGTCACATGACCATTCCCCAAATTAAGGGTATGTTTTTTGGCGATAGATCACGTAAAGAAACATTGATTGAATATGGTTTTCGTTTACCAAGTGCCATGGACAACCGACCACTCAATTTCAATGAATTTTTAGAAAGACAACAACAAATCATTTATTTATCTGCCACCCCAAAGCCTTGGGAAATCAATCAAAGTCAAGGAGAGGTGGTAGAACAATTAATCAGACCGACGGGCTTAGTTGATCCTCAAGTTGAAGTCAGATCCAGTGAAAAACAAATTGAAGATTTAATTAGGGAAATTGTTAAAAAAGTAGAGCTGGGCCAAAGAACTTTGGTCACCACTTTAACCAAAAAAATGGCCGAGGCCTTAACTGATTATTTAAATGATCCCAAAAAAGTTAATAAATTATTAAACAAAAAAGCCAAAAAACTACCTAAAGTTGCCTATTTACATTCTGATATTGATACTTTGGATCGCAATGATATTTTAGATGATCTGCGCAGTGGCACCTATGATGTTTTAGTTGGAATTAATTTGTTGAGAGAAGGTTTAGATTTGCCTGAAGTTAGTTTGGTAGGAATTTTAGATGCTGATAAAGAAGGTTTTTTAAGAAATGATATTGCGTTGATTCAAACCATTGGCAGGGCGGCGCGCCATGTTAATGGTCTCGCTATTTTGTACGCAGACAAAGTCACTCAGTCAATACAAAAAGCAATTGATGAAACTGCGCGCCGCCGCCAAAAACAGCTTGATTATAATCGGCAACACCATATTGACCCAATCACGATTAGCAAACCGATTAGAGAAAAATTACTGCAAAGAGAAAAAGATGGAGATAACTGGCAAAAAGAACTAGATCGAACACAAAAAAACCAAAATAAAAAAGCCATTTATTTGCAAATTAATAAACATTCTAGACTTAATTTAACCGCCATCAATGCTCAAAGTCTTACACCCGAAGAAAGAGTTAAATTAGTCAAACAATTGCGAGTACAAATGAACAGAGCAGCCAATGATTTAGACTTTGAACTGGCAGCGATTATTAGAGACAAAATTGCCGAATTAAAATTACAATAATGCCCATTCACTAAAAATGACAAATTATTAAAATGACAACATCAGAAATTACCATTACTGGCGCTCGTGAACATAATCTAAAAGACATTAGTTTATCCTTGCCAAAAAATAAGTTAATCGTCTTTACTGGTCTTTCTGGATCGGGTAAAAGTTCTTTAGCTTTTGATACTCTTTATGCTGAGGGTCAGCGCCGCTACGTAGAGTCGCTCAGTTCTTATGCTCGCCAATTTTTAGGAGTGATGCATAAACCCGACGTTGATCAAATTGACGGTCTGTCACCAGCCATTGCTATCGATCAAAAAACCACTTCACACAACCCTCGATCTACCGTCGGCACTATTACCGAAATCTATGATTATTTAAGACTCTTATTCGCTAGAGTTGGTCATCCTCATTGTCCTAAATGTGGACAAGAAATTGCCACTCAAAGCATTGATCAAATCATTGAACAAATTCTGCAACAAATTGAAGAACGCATTATAAATAATGCTGGAGAGCCACAAAAAATGCTCTTACTTGCTCCAATCGTGAAAAATCGTAAAGGAGAATTTGATGGCCTGCTACAAAATTTAGTCAAAAAGGGTTATTCTCGAGCAAGAATTGATAGTCAAATTTATAATCTAGAAGAACCACTAACTTTAATCAAAACTAACAAACATAACATTGATGTGCTCATTGATCGTTTTGTCTTGAATAAAAAACAATTAACTAACGATCAGGAACAGCGCTCGCTTCGCTCGCGCCTCAATCAATCTGTAGAAGATGCTTTGCGCTTAGCCAATGGTCTGGTTCTGGTCGCTTGGATTGAAGATCCTGGTTTTGATTTTCCAGAAAATCCCAAAAAACTAACCGAGCATTTGTTTAGCGAAAATTTTGCTTGCAGTGATTGTGGTATTTCTTTGGAGGAATTGGAACCAAGAATTTTCTCTTTTAATGCGCCGGAAGGAGCTTGCGAAACTTGCAATGGTTTGGGTTCAATTTTAAAGATTAACCCTCAAAAAATTATTGCCCCTGCCCTAACTCTCAGTGAGGGAGCAGTCATTCCTTTTGCGCGAATGATGAGTAATGATACTTGGTTTTCTCGTTTAGTTAAACAAGTAGTAGAGGCAGGAAATTATGATTTTCGTCAAACAGCTTGGCAAGATATGAACCAAGAATTTCAAGAAATACTTCTTTATGGCAGTAAGGAAATTTATGACGTAGTTGGAGAAAATCGTTTTGGCAATGTGACTAGTTATCAAACAAAGTTTGAAGGTTTTGTGAAAAATTTAGAGCGTCGTTATAGTGAAACAGATAGCGAATATATTCGTCGAGAAATTGGCCAATTTATGCATAAAGAAACTTGTCCTAGTTGTCACGGCGATCGCTTAAAAAAAGAAGCTTTAGCAGTTCACATTGATGAAAAAAATATTGCAGAAATTAGTCAATTAACCATCGATCAATCATTGCACTGGATCGATCGTTTACAAAATCCTCAACAAACTATCCTTAGTCAAAAAGAGCAAAGTATTGCCGAGTCTATTTTAAAAGAAATTCATAGTCGTTTACATTTTTTAAACGCCGTGGGTCTGAATTATTTGACTATTTCCAGAGAAGCTGGGAGTTTAGCAGGAGGAGAGGCGCAAAGAATTCGGCTCGCTTCACAAATTGGCACCGGACTAACTGGAGTGCTTTATATTCTAGATGAACCCACCATCGGTTTACACCAACGAGACAATCAACGCTTAATTAAAACCTTACAAGAACTGCGAGATAAGGGGAATACCGTTATTGTGGTGGAACACGATCGAGAAATTATGGAAGCAGCTGACTTTATCATCGATTTTGGACCTTTAGCTGGTCAGGAGGGAGGTAAAATCGTCTTTACCGGCACTCATCAAGAATTACTTCAAGCCAAAACCCTCACTGCTTAATATTTATCTAGAAAAAAACAAATTACTCGCCAAGAACGAGCGCAACGCCAATTAATTGATCCAGATACAACCGTAGCCAATGTCTTTCAACGCTCCAAAATTTCTTTTCGAGGAGCTAAACATCACAATTTAAAAAGTATTGACGTCGATTTCCCACTTAATACTTTAACTTGTATTACCGGTGTTTCGGGATCCGGAAAATCAACACTGTTAGACAATGTATTGCACAACCACTTAGCTAAATATTTGGGTAAGAGCTTTGATGGAAAGCTGGCAAAAATTGAACAATTAATTGTTCCAGAACAAATCAGACGCTTGAGTTTAATTAATCAAAGTCCAATTGGTAAAACCCCTCGTTCTAATCCCGCTACCTACACTAAAACCTTTGATCACATTCGGCAAGTGTTCGCCAACACTAGAGATGCCCAAATTAGAGCATATAAATCAGGGCGTTTTAGTTTTAATGTTAAGGGTGGACGTTGTGAAACTTGCCAAGGAGAAGGTCAAATTAAAATAGAAATGCAATTTTTGCCAGATGTTTATGTGGAGTGTGATGTTTGTCATGGCAAACGTTATAACAAAGAAACTTTAGAAGTTTATTATCAAGAAAAAAATATTGCCGATGTGTTGAATCTAACTATTGATGAAGCTTATGATTTTTTTAAGAATCAATCTCTCATTCGTCATAAATTAGCCACTTTGCAGGCAGTTGGTTTGGGTTATTTAAAACTTGGTCAAAGTTCTCCAACTTTGAGTGGAGGAGAGGCTCAACGAATTAAATTAGCTAAAGAATTAAGTATTAAAAGCCATGATCACACCATTTATTTATTAGATGAACCTACTACTGGCTTACATTTTGCTGATATTCAAAAATTATTAAATGTTTTACACAAACTTATCAAGCAAGATAACACGGTGGTCGTTATTGAACATAATTTAGATGTGATTAAAAACGCTGATTGGATCATTGATTTGGGTCCTGAGGGTGGAGATGGTGGAGGAGAAATAGTGGCAACTGGCACGCCAGCAACATTGAGCCAAAATGCCAATTCTTTAACCGGCATTTATTTAAAAGCCGAATTGGCTGAAAACTAGCTTTTCCGCTACAATTAGATTAATGTTGATTGCTCAATTTTTACAGAAAATTTTTAATAAAAAAACCTTGTTGACTTATTTTTTAACTATTTTTTTGCTTATTTCTAATCTCTTTTTATGGCCAAAAACTATTTCGGCCACAGAAGAAACTAAAAGTTTCAGTATTAATCTCGAGAGTAATTATCAAATTAATGCTAATGGTAAAACTTTAGTTACTCAAAAATTTACCATTCGCAACCTCACTCCCGAATATTTTATCAATCGATACGGCATTATTATTAGCTCCACCAATTTGGAAAATATTAGAGTTACTGATAACGGAGTAGCGCTAGAACCACAAATCACCAAATTAACTGGCCAAACTAGCATTGGCATTAGTTTTGAGGAACAAATTTTGGGAGAAGGTAAAAGTCGAGAGTTAATTATTAGTTATCTTGATAGTGATATTGCTAATATTAGTGGCAAAATACTCGAAATTAATATTCCAGCTTTGGCTGATATTGATCAATATGATCAATATCAATTAAATTTACTGGTTCCAAACATCTTTGGACCGGTGAGTAGAATTAGTCCTAGTGATTTTACCGTCAAGAAAACAGGTGATTTTGATACTTTTCACTATGAAAATTTGCAAGGAGAGGCAGTTAGTGCCATTTTTGGTGATAAACAGGTTTTTGACTTAAAACTTAGTTATTATCTCAACAACCCAAACAGCCAAAACGCTTTAACCCAAATTACCTTGCCTCCAGAAACTCCCAATCAAAGAGTTCATTACCATCAATTAGATCCATTACCCAAATCAATTAAGGTTGATGCTGACGGAAATTTTATTGCTACTTATGAAGTACCAGCAAATAATTCGTTTAAAGTTGAACTTTTTGCTCAAGTTCTTTTAACACTACAAGCTGATCCCAATATTAGAGCTCTACCAGTGTTACCAGACCACTTACTGGCCGAAAAATTTTGGGAAACTGATGATTCTCAATTACAGGATGTAGCTTCCACTTTAAATACCGCCAAAGATATTAATCAATTTGTTGTGGATACTTTAAGTTACACCACAGAAGATTTAAGTGGACAATTTTATCGCTTGGGAGCTGCTACTAGTTTTCTGCCTGAAAATAGAATTTTTGCGACTTGTCAAGAGTTTACTGATTTATTTGTAACTTTGGCACGAATTAAACAAATTCCAGCAAAAAGAATTATTGGTTTTGCTTATAGCAATAATGAAGAATTGAGACCTATTAGTGTGGTAGGTGATGTTTTACATGCTTGGCCAGCTTTTTATAATCAAGATACTAATAATTGGCAAGAAATCGATCCCACCTGGCAAAACACTACTAATGGTATAGATTATTTTTCAAAATTTGATCTAAATCACATTACTTTTGCCATTAACGGCATTTCTAGTACTTTACCTTATCCAGCTGGCTCTTATCAGACTGATATTCAAGCTCAAGAAAAAAAGATTTATGTCGAATTCAGTCAAAATGAGTTTCCTGATATTCCTCCACAAATTGATCTCAACCTAGAGGCAAAGAAGGTGTTGGATTTTACTGTTCCTGGTCAATATTTGCTAACAATCAGCAATCAAACTGGTCAGACTTGGTATTTTGCTAAACTCTCTCTAGAAGGAGAGAGCGTTAGTGTTAATTCAACGGCAGCTTGGCCACAACTGATTGTGCCTTTTCAAGAACTGAGTATACCTGTAAGCGTTTATAATAAGGATAGTTTAATTGGTAAACAATCGCTAATTAATATTGCAGTCCAATTAAATACTGGAGAAATTTTTAACTATGAATTCGATGTCAAAGGCTTTGGCCAAATCAGCATCCAAGACCCAAGCAAAATCATTATGGTGGTCGCAGGCTTTGTCCTCCTTACCCTCACAACCGGGAGTCTATTCCTTCTTGGACGAAAAATCGCGAGTGCTTTACGTCGGCAAGGCCAAAAATCTGAAAAAAAGAATCAAGAGTTACACTCACTATCATCAGCTCTCAGCGAAAATCAAGCAACTGGTCAAGAAAGCCAAAACCCTGAGAGTGGAAGTTCTCCAAAGCGAACTTCAAGCACTGCTAATTGAAGCTGAATTAATCAGAGCCCATCAACCTTTTTACAACAGTTTACTTAAAGATGATAAATCTAAACTTTACTTACTCTTCACCAAAGAAGACTATCCAAGAATTTTACGTCTCAGAAAAACTGATTTAAGCAAAAAACATTATCAAAATTCATTGGCTGTTTTGGGTCCTTTTGCTAGTAGTTATAAAGTGAATGAATTATTAAAAATAGTCAGAGCAATTTTTCCTTGGTGTAATAAAAAAAATAAAAATGATAAGCAGGCCTGCCTTTATTATCATCTAGACCTGTGTCCAGGAGCCTGTTGCAACAAAATTAGTCCTGAAGCTTATCAAGAAAATATTAAACAATTAATTTTATTACTTCGTGGGAAAAACAAAAAATTGGTTGGAAAACTGAAGAAAAAAATGAAAAATTTAGCAAGCTCGGAAAAATTTGAGGAGGCACAACAATTTAAAAATAAAATTGATTTGATTAGAGAAGTCACCGAAGAGCAATACCAACTTCAACCAGACTTAATTTTGCCTAATTTCACCAAAAAAAAACAACAAGAGGCTCTCGTTCATTTGCGCCATATTATGCATCAAGCGGGTTTAGTAGATCTAAAATATCGTTTTCATCGTATTGAAGCATACGATGTCAGCAACACTCAAGGTCAGCAAGCAACTGTTTCGATGGTGTGCTTTATCGATGGCTTTCCTGAAACGAAAGAATATAAATTCTTTAAAATTCGCCAATTAAATCAACCCAATGATTACGCCATGTTACAAGAAGCATTGCTACGTCGCCAGAAACATCCAGAATGGGGTAGACCAGATTTAATTGTCATCGATGGTGGCAAAGGTCAACTACGGAGCGTTAATCGGATTTGGCGCCAAACTCAATTTTTCAATTGTCCAGTTGTTTCATTGGTCAAAAACCCAGATCGACTTATCCTAATTACTCCACAAAATGATCATAAAGATAAACAATTGTGGCAAACTCTGGTAATCAAACTCCCTAATAACCATCCTACCTTACACCTAGTCGGTCGTCTGCGAGATGAAGCTCATCGCTTCGCCAAAAAACAGCACACTAGACTAAGGGAACAAAATCTTTTACAATAACAACAACTAGACTGAAATATAAAGCTATTTATGAAACTACTTAAACCCATTCTTGTCTTGATAGTCACAATTGCGATTTTAGCCTGGGCATTGCCCAATGTTGGCTATAATGATTACCTGACTTTAATTTTAGCCGGAGTTGTTCTCACTTTACTCGAGAAAATTATCAAACCTATCTTAAAATTTCTGTTCTTACCAATTAACATTGTTACCTTGGGCTTCTTTTCCATAGTTATCAATGTTTTTATCTTATGGTTAGTTACCTATTTTGTCCCTGGATTTAATATTGAACCGATGATTGTTTTAGGAATTCCTTTCAACCAATTTTTTACCTTTCTTTTTGTCTCAGCGCTTATCGGTTTTTGTCAAAGAACTATTAATTTTATTTTATAAAATAATAATTTAGGGTCATATGCATTGCAAAAAAATTCTAGCTAGCTTCTTAATATTGTCCAGCATCTTTTTAATCAAAAATAATTTTTATAATTCGCCAAGTTCAATCAATATCTTTGCCCAAACTGTCAATCCCGTTAAATTTGAAGGAGATAATTTAGAAAACTTAGAAGCAATCGAAGAGTCAACTGCTGAAGCGGAAGCAACCGACAGCACCAGCTTAGCATCACCATCAGCCGAAATAGTAGAAAAGATTCAGCAAAAAACTGACGAAGATATTACTGAGACTAGTAGCCGGCGCAGGAGTGTACTAGCTGCCTATCTAGATGAACATCCTATTGGACCCCTAAATCCCACTAATTTTTTACAAATAGCTATTCGTCAAGCCATATCTCAAGGATTGCCTGCTAGCCTAGTAGTTATTATCTTAATTTTTCCAGTAATTGCTTCAATTGTCGCTTTAGCTCGACACGTCATTGGTTTCAAGGGCTTTGGTATATATATTCCAGCAGTGCTATCAGTTGCCTTCGTGTCAACCGGTTTGCTAACTGGCATTATTTTGTTTATTGCTGTTTTAGTATCAGCCATGCTAGCCAGATATTTAGTCAAATTTTTAAAAATGCCTCTTTTGCCAAAAACTGCGATGCTTTTGTTGATTGTGTCAATTTCAGTGCTCGCTTTATTAACCGTTGGCTCGTTATTTAAAATTGATTTAGTACTTGATGTTAGTGTCTTCCCACTGTTAATTATCATTTTGTTAACTGAAAACTTTATGACAAGCCAAATGTTTGCTAGTCGAGATGAAGCTCTCAATGTGACTTTTGAAACACTACTATTGGCAATTATTGGCACTTTAATCATTGATAATGAGGCCATACAGCGATTTGTGATCTTAAAACCGGAATTAACTATTCTTTTGGTTGCTGTCATAAATTTTGCTATTGCCAGATACACAGGACTGCGAATTTTAGAATATTTTCGTTTTAAAGAGTTACTAAGAGATAAAAGCAAATCGGAAAAATACAAGAAGTTTATTAATGATAATTTCCCAGGATTAGAAGAGTAAAAGTCACTTATGACTAAAAAAGCCAACGCCAGTGATCTTCTCGGCATTAACGCGCGTAACAGCCTGTACGTGAGTCGTAATTCGCGAAAAGCCAAAGCCATCGCTCGTTCTAAATATGCTACTAAGATCTTACTTAACGACAACGATATTCCTTGTGCAGAAATTTATGGTATCTTGGGTACTGATGAAGATGTTAATGATTTTTTCTGGCAAAAACTTGAGGGTGACTTTGTAATTAAACCCACTAATGGTCACGCCGGTACTGGAGTAATTGCTTTTAGAAATAAAATTAACAGCGACCACTGGTTGGATGTTTTAGGAGAACAGTGGAGTTTAGATGACATTAAACGTCACTGCCGAGATATTTTGGCAGGTCAATATAGTATTCATGGCTCCAATCACAACGTCATCATTGAAGAGCGTATTCCCATTCACCCCAAACTCTTAAAATATTCTTATAAAGGCACTCCCGATGTTAGAGTGATTGTTTTTAATAGTGTACCTGTAATGGCAATGTTACGACTGCCAACCGAAGAATCGGGCGGTAGAGCCAATGTTACCCAGGGAGCCATTGCTGTTGGTATTGATATTGCCACCGGTATTACTACTCATGCCGTAGCTCATAAAAAGCAAAGCATCCAGTATTTGCCAGGTACCAAAAAAAAGTTAAATGGCATTGTCATTCCTAATTGGCAAAAGGTCTTGTTAACTGCAGTTCAAGCTAGTGAGGTTGCTGATCTGACTTTTTCTGGAATCGATATTTTTTTGCATAAAAACAAGGGTCCAATGGTAGTCGAGCTGAATGCTACTCCAGGCTTATCAATTCAAGCTGCCAATCAGGCAGGATTGCGTCGTCGCTTGGAACGAGTGGAGGGCTTAAATGTGGTTAATCCAGAACATGGAGTAAAGATCGCTCAAGCCCTATTTGCTAGTGACTTTTCTGGTCGCATTAAAGTCAAAAGTGATGTCAGCCATATTACTTTAAAAGAAGAAATAGTCCTCTATGGAGATGAAAAGCAAAGACTTGCCACCACAGCCTTTATAAATACTGGTCGCTTACATAGTGCCATTGCCCGAGATTTAGCTGGAGAACTTGGTCTACTAGACATCGAAGACCTCTTATGGTTTCAAAAAGAAAAAGAGGAGGGTAGTCTCCCTGTTGTAGAAATTAAATTAAAATTAAAAGGCCAAATTATTAAAACCACCATGTTAGTCAGTAAAAAACTGAACCATCGTCAACACAAAGTTGAGATTGGCCGGAAAGATTTGGATGGTTTTGTGATTAGTCCAAACAAAGATGATTAAACTTAAAGATTTAATTCCAATTAATTTAGCAACTGAAAAAGAAAAATTTTTTGCTAGTGACACAAATTATAATCCGCAATTCCAATATCAAAAACAGATTAGCAAAGTTGATTTAGCTATTTATGGCAAGGCGCGACGGTCATACGCTCATTTGGCCAAAAAAATTATCAATCAAGCTCAACGAGAACAATTATTCTTAAAAGACCAACAATCAAATCCCAATTTAGATCAAGAACTTGTCAAACAAATTACCATTGATTATTTAAATAATTATTCTTTAGCTGATAAATATCAAATTGCGTTTAATCATGATTTTACCAGTCGCTTTGCAGTTAATTTTAAAGAAAACACCATTAAAATTCGCTTGCCAATTGTTTTCACCAAAGAAAGTTTAAAAAATACTCTCAATCACGAACTTGGCACTCACATTCTTCGTCAAGAAAACTATTTAAATCAAGTTTGGTATCGTCGTAAACAACACTATGGTTTTAGCAACCATTTACACACTGAAGAAGGTTTAGCAGTGATTCATCAATATTTAATCAGTGATCAACAATTAGTGTATAAAACCGCACTATCATATTTAGGCGCTCAATTAGCCGGCCAAGCCGATTTTAAAACAGTTTATCAATTTTTTAATCAACATCTTAACAATCCGCAAAGAGCTTGGGCTTATACATTAAAAAATAAAAGAGGCTTAAGCGATACGAGTCTACCAGGATTTTTTAGTAAAAGTTTGGTTTATTTAGAAGGCTTTAAACAAGTTTTACAGTATTTACGTCTTCATCGCTTTGATCCCAGTTTTCTTTATTATGGAAAATTAGCCATCAAAGATATCAAAAAAGCCAAAAAACTAAACCCTCATTACCAAGCTATTTTACCCAAGTTTTATACTGACAGCCCACAAAACTATCAAGAACGAGTGAAAGCTATAGCCAAACGTAATTTTATTTTTTAATATGTCAAAAAAAGTTTTAGTTGCTCTCTCTGGAGGAGTAGATTCTAGTACCGCCGCTTATCTGTTAAAAAAGCAAAATCTTGATCTTAGTGCTGTTTATATTAAATTTTATGCCAGTGATCAAAAACAAAAAGAAATTATCAAGCAAGAGGCTAGAGTAGCTAAAAAAATTGCTCAAGCGCTCAATATCCCCTTTATGACCGTAGATTTTTCCAAAGAACAAAAAGAGGGAGTCATTAATTATCTATTAAATAGTTATCAGCAAGGCCTCACTCCTAATCCCTGTATTGTTTGCAATAAATTATTAAAATTTGGCCAACTACTTAATTGGGCAAAAAGCCAGGGCTTTTCCCAATTGGCTACTGGTCATTACGCTCAAGTCATTAATAAGTCCAATAAACTGTATTTGGCGAGCGCTAAAGACCAAAACAAAGATCAAAGTTATTTTTTATATCAGCTACAAGAGCAACAACTAGCACATCTCTTGTTCCCCTTGGGGGCTTTAAGTAAAACAAGGGTTAAAAATTTGGCCAAAAAAGCTAATTTGCAACATTTAGATCGAGAATCTTTTGATATTTGCTTTCTCAAAGATAGTAGTCTAAGACAATTTTTAGCCAACAATCTTCAGGAGCAACCTGGAGAAATAGTTGACCAAAATGGCCTAGTAGTCGGCAAACATCGAGGCTTGGCTTTCTATACTATTGGTCAGCGTCGCGGTTTGGATATTGACCATCAGGCTTTAAAAAATAGTCAGACAATTGACTATGTCAAAAATCAGCCTCCAGCTCTATTGGTTCTTGATAAAATTAGTAAAAACAATCGCCTAGTTGTTGCCGAAAAACAAAACTGTTTTACTGATGAATTTGTTGTTAGAGATCTGCATTTTATTAAGCAAAGTCAAGAGAAACTATGGAAAGAAAAACATAATTTTTATGGTCTGGTAAAAATTCGCAATACAGGAAAATTAGTAGCTTGTCAGCTCACAATAAAAGAACAACAAATTATAGTCAAAAGCAAAGAAAAAATTTTCGCTCCAGCCAGCGGTCAATCGGCAGTTTTTTATCTGGAAACTACAGCTCATTTCTTAGTTATCGGCGGGGCAGTAATTGACAATAAGGCTGTAAGTTATTCAAACTTTGCTTAGCATCCCCTATGGGATGTAGTTTAAACTCGCTGTTCGTTTCTTGGCTGAGAGAATATTCAAGTTCACTAATAACTCTTTGACCATCCCAAAGAGCATAATCTTTAGCTTGTAAACTAAAGATAAAATCTTTTTTAACTAGATTGAGTTTAGGACTCAGACTTTCATTCATGACTACCACTAAAGCTTGAGAAAAACCCTGAGCTAGATCGTTGATAATTAATATTAAATTGTGATTAATCTTGTGAGCATTACTGTATAAAGCTCTAAATTGCCAGGTGTTTGTACCACTCGTGTAGAAATATTTAAATAAAGCAATTGCTAAATAATAAACAAGAGCTAAATAATTAAAGAAGCTGGGATGGCGCAGCACAAAAGGTAATATAAGCAGTAGGCTTAGAAACCAGAACCACCATGGGTAGGTGATCAAATAGGACAAGATTATTCTTATTCGTTCTAAAAAAGGCAGGCTCTCTTTTCCTTGAGCTATTAAAGTAGGAACAGCTAAAGCCCGTTTTTCATCAAAATTCACAACTTGCTCATCAAGCTTATCTTTTCTACAAACAAATGCTTCACCCTGATAAAAATTATACCAAGACAAATAAATTGGCTTATCAACTCCAATAGGAAAATAAAAATTATGGTCTACAACCCTAAGCATTACCGAGTGATCACTTGGCCAATTAAAGGAAAAAAATTGACCCAAGTAATTAGTAATTTGCCAATCCAAAATTTTTTTGCTCTTAGTATCCAACAATTCTATTTTCACCAAAGGAGCTGCTTGACTATTGCGATATTCAAAAACTAGGTTTTTTCTTCTTCTAGACCAGGGCCATAAAGCAAGCAATACTTCTCGCAAAACCTTGAAAGATAATGATTGATAAAACTTGATAAGTACTAATATGTATGTAACTAATGGTAAAAGTAGAGCCAAAGATAAAGCGGAAAAATCAGCAAAAGCTTTCCACAATGAAGAGCGGGTAAATTTAGTAATAAGAGTAGCTATTTTTTCAGGCAAAGTTTTTTTAACTTCTTCGACTATTTCGTGAACAATTTCTTTAACAGGAATAATTGGTACTTCTATTCCAGGAGAAGGTAGGGGTGGAGTTGGAGTCACAGTTGGCGTGGTACTAATAGAGACAGTAGGCATATATGTAGGAGATATGCTTGCCGTTGGAAAAGCGATTGTGGGTGTCAGGCTAGTAATAGGTGCTGTCGTTGGTGTTGAGCTTGGTGGCCAATAATGTTGATAAATAATAATATAAAGCTCACGAATATAACTAGTATGACCAACCGCATCAACAATAGTAAAATCTAAGCGTACTGCTTGATCGCGGGGTAGTATGCCCAGTTGTAAACTCCAGTCACCATCATCGTCTGTGTATTGACTATAAAATTGCTCACTGCTGTCAGGAATAGTAACAGTTAAATTAACTTGCAAATTGGGATCTCCTAGTGCAATAACCCACGGTTCGTTGCCAAATGGATCGGTTAAAAATAAACTGATGGGTTCTTCAGGAACACTGGAAGAGTCAGTTGCGCTGATCCTCACACTAACATCTCCAATCTTTTGAATTTCAAAACTTGGATCATTAACAAAAACATTAAAGGTCCAGGTGGTAGAAGCAGCCCTGTTCTCACCATAATCATAAGCTACAATCTGCCAACGATGACTACCATGATCTAGAGGCGTGCTGGCCACCAAAGTATAGATTCCAGACCCTGTATCATACAGTAAACTATAATTTTCATTAGCAGCACTAATTAAAGGAATGTTGTCAAACCATACTGTTCCATCCAAAATAAACTGATAATGCGACATCGCTTTGTTATCTGTGCTCTCATACCACTGAAAAACTGGATAAGCTGTATCAACATTAGCTCCATCTTCAGGACTAATTAAAATTGGCGTTGAAGGGGGAATGATATCAGGAATAGAAGCCGTAACCTTGACATCACCACTTGAAGGGGGTACCGTTTGAGCAAAAACAATTTTGCAAGTAAAAAAAACTGATAAAAAAACAAACAAAAAACTCCAAAAAAAGCCATTAACTTTAGTGAAATTTTTCTTGTTTTTAAAACTAAATAATTGTTGCTTATTCTTGCTCTTGGTCATTCATTGGCTGAGTATCACTCTCTGGATTTTCTACCAAAGGCTGTTTTGGGTTGTCTTTCTTTTTCTTAAGCATCATGACTACAGCCACAATTAGCAAAATGCTGAGAAGAATAATGATGATGATTGTTACTGGTATTAACCAAATAACCGCTTGAGCATTTAGTAACTGACCCTGAATGCCATAAGCTGCCTCTAACTGTAGGGTGTAGGGACCTAAACCCCATTTCTTTTCCCAAACATCACTAAAATCACGTTCAGTAAAAGGAAAGACATTTTTTGCATCTAAAGAGAAGCTATCAATTTCTTTCCCAAAAACATTTGTGACAGTAATACGTGGACTGGGCGTAATATGAATGTCTGATTCATTTCTCAGCTTAATTTCCACTGGCACTGGGCCTTTTTCTAAAAACTTAGGTACATCAAAAAGACTAACATAAGCTGATTCATTGATTAATCCATCCACTACAACATAAATCAGCGTCCCTGCCTCTTGGCCAATTCCCGTTCCCGTTTGCCCCTCAACTTTACCCACATCAGGACTGTGAACAATCATGGCGTAGTGACCACCAGCAAGAGCATCTTCTGGCACTTCAATTAAAACACTAATTGTAGCCGACTTGCCCGCTTGTATATAGTTAAAAGCTGGGGCCAAAGTCATCCATTCAGCTAAGCTCCAGCGACTGTCTTGTTGATCAGTAATTTTTATTGGTGTAGTCCCGTCTTCATCAACAATAAAGTCATAAGCTTGACTTGCTATTTCTAAATCTACTTGAGAATTATTCTCGACCTTAACCTGAATTTGTTTTTTTTCTCCAGGAGCCAATAGTAAAGAATTGTCATCACCAATTCTAACTGGTTTTACAGTTAAAGTTATTGAGTCTTGAGCAAAAACTGTCGATTGAAAAAGAAAGCTAAAGGTAAAAAACAGTAAAATGAAAAGAACAAATTTTAACTTTGTTTTGGGGCAGGTTGTTTGCATATTTTAAATTTCTTTATAAATTTTTTCTAAAAGGTAGCCGTTGCTGTATAAACAATATAGTTTTCATAATCACCAGCTACATTAAGTGCTGATGGAGTTAATCGATAACAAACATCGACTGCGTCGCTCAAAGCAGCTGCGCTACGGGAAAAAATCAACTGTGGTGAACCCGATGCAGCTAAATCAGCAAAATGACGAGCACTATAAGTTTTAGAAGATTCGTTATAATAAAAAGCTCTAGTAACACCACCTGTAGCCGCTCCTAGAGTGAAGCCAAAACCATATTGATCGCCACTAACTGTACTCCAATCAGCAGAAACCGAAGAACTCATGCCACTTACATTGGCATCAACGATACAAGCTGTATCACCTGAGCCATCACCAGTACAAGCCTGTCCATCTTTACCCAGCTGATCATTTTCGATAGCGGTTACCTGATAGCCATTGGCAGCATTGGTGGTGACCGTAAGCACCTGAGCTAAATCAGAAAAGGAACCAATAGTGATGTCGCCAAAAGGTACAGCTAAGGCTGTGGTTGAAGCACTAACGCTATTACCACACTTGGTAGCTGGTGAGGTCACTCCACTTATTACAAAAGTTAGCTGTGGCTGAATAGTAGCCGACACTCGCACTGCATCAATCACTCCAATTTTAGTGACAGTTTGATCAACAACAGTGTCACCGTCATCCAAATGTTGAACTATAATCTTATAGGTATCAGCCTCTCCTAAATTACTGGTACTTGGTGAAGGATTAATTAAATTGCTAATCACAAAAGCCGGATAAGAGGAACCGTCAAAAACGGTACCTATTGCCCCAGTTCCCGTATAGGAACAAGAGAAAACGTGGTAATCAATACCACCTAGCTGAACACTTCCGTTAGAGGCAGTGCTGGTGGCTGACCAACTGTCATAACCGGTTGGATAACTTCCAGGACAGGTAATGCTTGCCTGAGTGCTTGATCCAAAGTCAAAACCACTATCATCGGGCACACCGTCTCCACTCAATGAGGTATCATCTTTTGCCGGAACTAAGATACGGAACTTGCCATCTGTCAGCGCACTCACTGTAGTTAATTTTACTGTCATAGTAGTTGATTGAGTCGCATAAACAGGTAAATCATCAGTACCATCACCAGTTAAAAGGCCAGAAGTTAAACTGAGTAGGTTGTCGTTGGCATCATCAATTGTAGTAGCTACCGTATAGTTATTTCCTGCAGTACCAATACGCAGTACATCACCACTTTGTGCTTGCAAAACAGAAGTTGAGGGATAATTACTAGTATCAATAGTAATCAAAGAAGAACCAATGGTTTGAGCCCCCTCGAGAGCACTCATAAAAGAAAAACGAGAATTACTTAACAAAACGGTTACACTACTCAAACTAGCTGATTGAATTTGCCCAAAATAAGAGGCATATCCGAAAAATGCTAGCAAAAAAAATACTGGAAATAGGAGGAATAACGGTTTTTTCATTTTCATATATGTAGGTACCTAACATTAATAGTAAACCTTTCTTCAACTATTAGTCAAGGGCAGTTTCCCTATAAAACTATCATAACAAAAATTACTTTTTCTTCAACGCAATTGATTTAATTAAAAACAAAAAAAATCGATAAAAGATTGGCAAAGAAATCGCCATAATTAAAATAGAGAAGGGCAGAGCTATCACTCTTTCTAGTTGCTCCTCCTCACCCAACTCTAATCTAAAATCATAAGCTCCCAGCAAAAATGGTCTTTTATAAGAAAAGTCACTTACTAAGCTTTCTTGCAAAAGTAAACTTTGTGCCTCGAAAAAATTTTGATTGTTAGCTAACATTAATTCCTCTTGTTTTGACAAGGTTTCTAATTTTTGCAAATTTTCTTCACTCATCCCTCTCGCTTGTCTCTGACTACCTGCCAAAACCATATCTGGATAAAATTCATAAACCTGCTCTTTGGGTGAAGGCCAGTGACTAATTGTCAATTCCCCTCTAATGGGGCCAGCATTCAAGCCAACGTTTTTTACCCAAACTTGAAAATTAATACCCATCAAACTATCAACCACTTTGGGTAATTTAAAATTTTTAATAACAATTTCGCTTCGATCAGCTTCATCCAAATTAACCGCCACTATTAGATGACTAGCCATCACTCCTGATAAAATTGTGTTTGTGCTGTTTTCAAGGTCGGCTATTAACATTTGTTCAACATTAAACAAAACTGATAAGTAATATTCTCCTTGAGGAAAATCTGCTGGTATCGCTATGGTTAGAGGTAAAGTATAACTCTCCCCAGGCCTAATAATAAATTCCTTACCCCAAGCTTCGTGATCACCAGCAATTGACAGGTGTTTAAAATTGCTAGTTTGTTGTAAAACAACTTCTCCAGTTTCTTGATTAGTTCGAAAGTCTACAACTTGAGGCGTTACGCTTAAAGTATAACGACCCTGATTTTCTAAATGAATCGGGGCACTGATGCCAGCTCCAGGCTTAACATATAAATAAGAAACTGGCGGACTAATATTAATCGACAGAGCATCTGTGCTTTGGGCTAAGACAGCACTAACTTTTAAACAAGCAATGCTAAAAAATAATAAGCTTAAAAATATTTTTTTGATCATTTTTTAATAATTAGTTTAATAACCTGGTACTGCTACAAAAACCACGTATGTTTGATAATCGCCAGCTGCTTGCTCTACTGACGGCACCGCTTGATAAGTCATAGTGGCTGTTTCATCAAAAGCTACATTGGAGCTGCTCATAATCATCTCCATGTCTTCACCCAAACTATTATCAGCAAAAGGACGAAAATAATTACTATTAATAAAATCACTAGCCACGTTATCTCCAAGAATATTATAGCCAAAACCATCATAACTAGGATTGTCCCAAATGCCTGCTGAGCTCTTAGTACAGCCAGTATTACAACTAGTATTAGGAATTTGTTCACTGGGCACATTGGCGTGGGTGAGGGGTCGATTTTCAAAAACATAAATCTGATAACCTCCTGCACTACCAGTATTGATAGTCAAAGTGTGACTATCATTAGCAAAAATCCCAGCTGTTAATTCGCCAAAATCAATTGTTAACTTAGAAATACTAAAACTAAATTGTCTAATTTGGTAAATATATTGAAAACCACTACCAATAAAGTATTGACTAGTACCATATTGACCAAAAGGACCAATGGCCGTTCCTCCCAAAGTATAAGTTAAACCAAATTGACTACCAGTATCAAATTCACCACTACCCATATTAAAATTACCAAATTGCAAATAATAGGAATTAGAACTCATGTTGTCTGCTTTTACAGCAGCAATGGAACAAAAAAAAACAATTAGTATAAGTAGTAAACTAAATTTCTTCATCGATCGCTTTAATTAAGATCTCTGCTTCGCTTTCAATTAAAATTTCATCCTCAAATGATACTTTATTTTTTATATTTTTATGATCAATTTCTCTGAGCAAAGTATTTAAATCATTTTTTAATAATTGAATCTCAGCATTAATTGTCACAATGTTTTTGTTGGGAAACGTTAACAAATACTCCAACATTGGTAGGCGTTTATCCAATAAATTATTAATAAAATTAGCTACAGCTTGATCGTCAGCCTGTGCTGTCAATTTCTCTTGTTTTTCACTATCCAGTAGTAGGGTGCGATAGTGTAGGCGCTGATATTGCACTTTGCCAAATAAATAGAAAACCATCACTAGGGGAATAGCCAACAAATTATTCAGCTCAGTCATGCTCATCACAGTAGAAAAATTCACTCCATAACGATTAAGAGCTAAACCAAAATAAAATAATAGTAATTCTAAGGAAAGTAAAATAGCTAAGCGATTTTCTAGGGCCAAAGCCATAAAAAATAACTGCACAAAAGTGAGGGCAAAAAAAGCAGAAGCCAGCCCCTGAGTGTTGCCAATCAAAATTAAAAAAGCCAAATTCAGCGCTAAAACATTGATTGAGGCTTGTTCATTAAATAAGTAAAAGAAGTGTTTGCCCTGCTTCTTCTGTAAAAACCAATATAAGAGACACAAAATAGCAAAAAGCTGCAGGGAATACTTAGCTAGCTCTGCTGTTTGCAAAAAAACATAAGCAAAGACGACCGTTAACGTCATAACGATCGCCTGTTTAATAATAGGCATTGTTTCTAGTATAAAAGAAAATCTGAGCTTTGTAAAAAGCCTAAATTAATTTTTCGAGCAATTAACTATATGCCTAAAAAAACCAATTTATAATCTGGTTTTTATGGTTGACTTTAAAAAAAATTAACCATATAATACCCCCACTTCAAGCAAAGAGTAAAGTTTTGAGAAAGCAAGAAGTTTTCTCATTTCTTTTTTTTGCTTAAAAAGTTTTCTGGATCTTTAACAAGTGAAGACAGCTATTTTTTAACAGCAAATATAGTGATAGAAAGTGCAAGAGAGATTTAATTATTGGTTTTTACTAATAATTGCTTCTCGTCAATTTGTTTTTTTATTTTTTTATAGAGCAAATCAAACTTTTTTGAGAGTTTGATCCTGGCTCAGGATGAATGCTGGCGGTGTGCTTTAAGCATGCAAGTTGAACGGTAAGTTAGTCTTCGGACTAACACGAGTAGCAGACGGGTGAGTACAACACAGGAACTTACCCTCAAGTGGGGGATAGCCAGTCGAAAGATTGGGTAATACCGCATGTGATCTCCGGATCAAAGCCTTCGGGCGCTTGGGGAGAGGCCTGTG
>CAYSMC010000020.1:0-10084 GCA_964432115.1 uncultured Pseudomonadales bacterium
TAATATCCAATAAACGATTATATTTGACGACGCGCTCTCCTCTATTAAGTGGACCAAATTTAACGAAATTGGCACCCACGCCCACCGCTAAATCAACAATTAGAGTTTCTAGGGTTTCTCCAGTACTATGACTAATGATTAAGTTCATTTGATGATCTTTGACGGTTTTAATACTTTCCATTAATTCACTAATCGTACCAATTTGTTTAGGTTTAAGGACAATGGCATTAGCCATTTCATGTTTTTTAATCTCATTAATTTCTGCAACTTTAGCAGCTACGTGTCGACAGGCCGCAATGGTGGTTGTTTTACCCAAATCTCGATTAAGTAATTGCCAACTTTTTTTATCGTTTTCTGTAAATGGATCTTCCAAGTAAATAATCTTATATTTTTCACGAATTTGTTCATAAAATTGGAGCAACTCCTGTTCAGTGAAACCCTGATTGGCATCTCTAATTCGATACTTGCCTGCTTCAAATAATTTATAAGCAGATGCTTGTAAGCCAAAAAATACATCTTGAGCAAAATTAAAAGTGCTAGTGCGGATTGCTTCAACTAATAATTCAAAAGCGTCTAAATTACGATATAAATTGGGTGTAAAGCCACCAGTTAGACCGGTGGCATGGATGGCGCCCTTGCTTATTAAAAGAGTTTCTAATTTTTGTTTAATGATGGCGATCATTTCAAGAGATTTTTCTAAAGATAAATGACTAGCTGGGATGAGCGAAAACTCTTGAAAATCTAAGTTTTTGCCTCCGTGTTCTCCACCATCAAAAGCAGTCACAATACAATTGGGTAAAACAAAATTTTGAATCAGGTTATATTTTTTTTGAATGTATTCATAAAGCGGTAAACCGACGCTAATGGCTCCAGCTTTTAACACGGCTTGAGAAACAGCTAAAATGGCGTTAGCCCCCAAACGACTTTTATTGGAAGTGCCATCAAGTTCAAGTAAAATTTTATCTAATTCTCCTTGAGCTGTGATTTCTTTTTCTAAAATTTGTGGAGCAATGATTTGATTAATATGATTAACTGCTTTACTAACCCCCAGGCCTAAAAAGCGTTCATCTTTGTCTCTTAAATCAGCTACGTCAAACTGATTGTGGTCGGTGGGAGTTGGTACACTAGTAATAGTGGAAAAACCATTGTCTAACCACAATAACAGTTCGATAGTAGGTACGCCTCGACTATCAAAAATCTCTCTAGCTTGAAGCGCATAAATTTTGGCCATAAATTAACAATCTCAGTATATATAATTTTCTTTTGCTTTAAAAGCCCAGCCAAAGATATTATTTTTTTAATTGATCTTTAAACCAATCGACACTGGGAATTGGGCAAGGGTTAATTTTTTCTAAAAAAGCCAAATACAAATTGGTGAATGTGGTCAGGGTAATTAATTCAAAAACTTGAGTGAGCTTATTGTCGCTGTCCAAATTAACCACAATACTATCCATGGTTCTTTTTTCCAACAGTTGTTGAGTTAATTGGATGCGCTTTTGATTTCTTGGGTGATAAAGTGTTGATTGAAAGAAAATAAAGAAATGATTGAGCGGATTACTTTTGGGGAAACTTAGTGCTTCTAATAGATGATGATTAATTTCTGGAATGATTTTGTAATCTGCAAAAATTTTAGCGTTTTCATTAAATTGATTACAGGCTGTATGCAGAGCTCCCTCTAAAAATTCTGCTCCAATTAAAATTGGTCTTCTTTCTAAGCTCAAAAAAGCCAATAATTTAGCCTGATTTTCTTTTTGAGGAATTTCCACCGTTAATTTTTCAGTGACTTGATTAATTACGTCAATAATTTCTATTAACTGTTTTTCGGTAAATTTTAATAATTTAGCAGCTGATAATATGCCAATGAAAGCCATAATTGAATAACCGATAGCCATTCTTGGTTGTCGAGAAGGATTATGTTTGGCTTCAATTAAAAATCTTGGATAGTGATTTTTTTCAGCGATTTCATTTAACTTGCCACCAGCGCTGATTATGGCAATTGACGCTTTTTTAAGTTTAGCAATTTCAGCGCAAGCCAAAACTTCCTCGGTGTTGCCGGAATAACTAGACAAAATGACTAGCGTCTTATCATCAACAACATTGGGTAATTGATAATCGCGATTAATCAGCATGGGAACTGTTAATTGATCTTTAAACAAATGCCAAACCACATCTGCTCCTAGTGCACTACCGCCCATCCCAACGACCACTATCTTTGAGATAGATTTAATTGCTTGTGGACTAAAAACAATTTGTTCTCTTTCTTGCCAAACTTGATTAATTTGATCAGCTAAATTTTCAGCACTTGCCAAAGCTCCATCCGGATCAAGCTTAGTAATTGCTAGGCGATTGTCTAAAATTGAAGTATCTTTAATGTCAGTCATTTTGTCCTTTTTTTTGATTTATTAATAAGTTAAGAAAAATTTGAGTATTAGCAAAAGCGATTTTTTTTGGTAATTGATCCAAAGGGAAAAAACGCAATTCAGCGGCGTCATCACTAGCTATTAATTTGCCCCTGAGAATTTTTACCTCAAAAAAAAGATTAATAGTAGGTGATAATTCAGTTCCATAAACGTCTGGGTAAGAGCCCCAATAACGTACGATTTCACATTCGGCTTGAGTTTCTTCTTTGAATTCTCGCCGAATAGCTTGTTCGACGGTTTCACCGACATTGACAAAGCCGCCAACCGTATCCCAACTGCCTGGGTTAGGAGGAATTTTTCTTCTATTAAGCAATACCTCTCCTTTTTCATTGAAAGCTATCAGGGCTACAGCTAAAGACGGATTGTAGTAAATTTTTAAATCACACTTGGGACAGAACAAATGATTGTCTTTTTGTTCTAATCGCCCTGTGCAACGAGGACAAAAGTGATAGTTATTAACTAGATCTTGGTTGACCATCATTGTTTTTAATCCAAGGCGTGAGTGTTAGATCCTTCTTGCCAATTAACTGCTGGATATTGTTTGAGAATGCTTTTTAGTTGTTTTTTGAGGATTTGATATTGCTTCTCTGTTTTAGCTTCAAATTTAACCGTCACGTAAGGGCCATTTTGTGATGCTCTGATGATAGCCATTTGTTTTGGTAAATCCATTCTAATGCCATCGATTTTAGTAAATTTAGCTTGGGGCCAGTGTTTTTTAAAATCAGCGCTAATTTCTTGGTCAATTAGTTGAAATTTTACTTCATCTGGTAAACCAAGTTTAATCTCGGGACTGCTAATGTAATGAACCAATTCAGCTACTGCTTGACTTAATTTAATTTTTCTTCTTTCCAAATAACTTAATAATCTTAAACAGGCATAAGCAGCATCATCGTGTCCGTAAAAATTATCCATAAAAAAGATGTGACCAGAAAGTTCTCCACCAAATGGCGATCGTTCTTCTTTAACTTTAGCTTTGATAAAAGAATGACCGGTTAGCCACATCACCCCTTCCCCACTGGCTTGTTCAATCGTTTCTTGAACCTGACGAGAACAAAGGGTATTGTAGACAATTTTACTGCCTGGTAAGAAATCTAACACATCTTTAGCAAATAAAGAGACAATAGTATCCATCCACAAAATTTGTCCATTTTCATCTACCACTGACATTCGGTCTCCATCAGCGTCAAAAGCAAAACCAAGATCGGCTTTAGCTTTCATAACGCCTTTGGCTAGACGCTCAAGAACACTTAGTTCAGTGGGATCGGGATGTCCAAGGGGAAAATTTGAATCTAACTGGCAGTTTTGTTCAACCACCTCACAACCAGCTTGTCTAAATATTTCAGGATAAAAAACACCCCCGGTGGCATTACAAGCATCGACGACAATTTTCCATTTTTTGTTTAAAGAAAAGAGTTTTAACAGCTGTTGGGTGTAAGACTTAGTAATGTCTTCTTTTTTATTTTTACCCTTACCATCAATAAAATTCTTACTTTCAGCAATTTTTTGTAATTCCTTAATTTCGTCACTAACCATAGTATCAGAATAACCAACACTCATTTTGAGGCCATTAAATTCTTTAGGATTATGGGAAGCGGTAATCATTGCTCCTCCCTTGGTTTTAAATTCATAAGAAGAATAATAAACAATTTGACTCATGCTCAGACCAATGTCGATGGTGTCAATGCCACTATCATTGAGGCCACCAATGAATGCCTGACTGTATATGTCGCTGTTGTGTCGATTATCTCTTCCTACCGCACTTTCTTTAATTCTCCTTTTGTTGAGAAAAGTGCCATAAGCCCGACCGAGAGTGTAATACACGTTTTCATTAAGATCTTCATCGATTAAACCTCTGATGTCATAACCTCGAAAAATGTTGGGATTAATGTGGTCGACAATGTGATACATCTTATTACCTTTCTTGTTTGTTAAGATTAATCTACAGAGTTATTAAAAGAAGGTCAAGTTCACTCGCTAAATTAAGTAAGTTTGTTGAGTGTTTAAGTTTATTGTCTAATTGATAAAGTTGTTGATGCAAATTTAATAATTGTTCTAAAGAAAACAATTTTTTTTGCTTTTGCAATTTGCTTTTAACGAATGAATGCATGGCTAAATCAGCCCCGACAGTAATAGCAATTAAATCACTAACTCGTTTACTTAACATGACTAAGCAAAATTCGGCCGAATCTTGCTCAATTGCCTCTTTTAATAATAATAATTGCTTTTTTTTAGTCTTTGTTTGAGGATTAATTTGATCCAATAATTTCCATAAAGACTTACTTATCGGATAACTATAAACTTGAGCTTGATTCAATTTTTTTAAATTATTTTTAGTTAAAGACTTTTTTTCCCACAGGATAATATCTAAGAACTGACCGGCTTGTTGAATGTTGTGCAAGTAGTTATCTCTCTTTTGACTGTGAGCTAGGGAGTGTAATTCTTCAATAATCAAACAATGCTCCTGGCCAAACAGATCTTTGGCAAATAGAGCGTTTTCCAGCAATTGGGAATTAATTTTTTTGGCTAATAAAGTAGTTAAATCTTGTCCTCGTCGTTTAGCAGTCTGCTTGAGTTGAAAAAGTTTTTCTCGCGATTTAACTAGATTTTCTCCGTGAATAATGCTTAGCATCTTATTAATTATATAGCCTTTTTTTCAAGGTGTTTTTGTGTTTTTTATAATCAGGATCGTATTGAGCTACTAATTGCCAAAATTTTTTCGAGTGATTGGCTTCTTGACGATGAGCCAACTCATGAATAATGACGTAATTAATAATTTCAGGAGAATAATGAATTAGTCGCCAATTGAAATTTAAATTACCTTGGCTGCTACAACTGCCCCATCGCGATTTTTGTTGACGTATGCCAATTTTTTGATAAGTAATTTGCATTTTTTTGGCTAAAATAGCAGTTTTTTGAGTGAGGTATTTGGTAGCAGTATTTTTGAGAAAGCGCTCTAATTTTACCTGATAAGAACCAGCACTGAGTTGTTTAATAAGTACTTGATGATCGTTGATGCTAATATTTGGTCTTGTTTGTGGAGCTACTTCAATAACGATTTGATATTTGTTACCAAAAATGTAAATTTCGTTTTGCTTAATGTTCTTTTGCAGTTTGGCTACTTCTGCTTGTTTTTTAAGCACCCAAGACTCTTGCTGTTTGAGAAATTGATTAATCAAGAGTTTGGGACACAGTTTGGGAGTTGTGACTAAAATTGTGCCTTGAGCATCAATACTAATTTTAATTGATCTCGATCTCGCACTTTTTTTAAGCTGATAATTAAAATTTAAAGACACAGCCTTAGCTTAAGAAAAAATCAATAAAAGTCAATGAGAAATTAATTTTTAGTTTATTTAATCAACAGAGATCGGTTATAATAATTGCTGTCTTTGCCGAAGTGGCGGAATGGTAGACGCGCACGGTTTAGGACCGTGTGAGGTAACTCGTGGAGGTTCAAGTCCTCTCTTCGGCACTAAGTAAGTACAAAAAAACCCACTTATTAAGCGGGGTTTTTTGAGCTCAGAACGTAGTCCCGGTGAGGAAGAACCTTCTGAGATGATGTTATTATAACAAAAACTATAAGGATGTCAAGTCAAGAAGAACAAATTAAAAATAAATTGCAGAGTCAATAATTTTTGTTTATTGATTGGCGAATTCTAGGACATTGGCATTAATTTTTTCACTACGTCCCAAATCGCGGTCATCGTAGCGAATTTCAGCCATAAATTGATTAACTGCATTAGCCCATGAACCATTACTATGAGGTGTGTACTTGCTTTCAATTAAACTCACCGTATCTAAACCTTGATCAATATAGTTTTGTTTTAATTCTCGAGCAGCTCGTTCAAAACCCGCCTCATAACTAGCAAAATCCAAGGTGCCTCGACTATGAATACCAAATCCTAAACAATTATTGGGTGCTTGAGAGTTAGTTTCTCGACAAAGATTTGATTCTTGCATGGCAATGGCTGGTAATAAGCGAAAATCTAGACCATAACGATCGGCAATATCCACTAGTTTTTGACCATAATCGTCATAAGGCGTCATTGGTGAACTGTGACGCTCTAAGAATTTTGCAACTAATTCAGCTCGAGCGTCTTCACTTTCCACCACACTCTGTACTCTTTGTCCGGTTGAATCAGTATTGGCTAATTGATGATTTTCTAAAATTTGATTAAGTACTAATTGTTCATTATTTGGTTGGTTTTTTTGATAAAGATAGTTGTAAGCTACACTGGTCACAATAATTAACGCAGCACTAAAAGAAATCCAGGCTAAACTAGAAAATAATTGAAAAAAAATGTTCTTTTTTTTCTGTTGATTGTTGTTCATACTTTATTCATTTACTGCTTAGCTTATCATATACTAGTCAATTGACTTTAACAAGAATTTTTGCTAAAATAATCTAAACAAAATGTTGAAATATCAATCTAAATTATTAATTGCTGTTTTTACATTGTTATTTTGTTTGTCGACTAGCAAACCGTCCATTGCTGCTACTGGTGAAGTGATGGGAATACATATTCTTCAACCAGAAGAGATTACTAAAGTTAGAAGAATTTATGAAGATGATGTTTGGCGCTATGTTACCATTCCTTTAACCATTGACGATACTCGCAACTGGCAGCGCTGGCAAAATTTTTTCAATGAAGCTTATCAACAAAAACTGATACCTATTATTCGATTAGCTACTCGTTATGATCAGGAGAAAGACCATTGGACTATTCCTAATCGTAAAGAAATTGTTGGTTTAGTGAGTTTTTTATCTAGTTTAAATTGGTATCAACAAGACAAGTTGGTCATTATTTTTAACGAAGTTAATCATGCGAAAGAATGGGGTGGCAAAGTTGATCCATTTGCCTATACCCATATTCTAAAATTTACCAGCAATTGGTTGCATAGCGAAAATTTAAATTTTAAAATTTTACCAGCGGCTATGGATTTGGCTGCTGCTAATACTTTTTCCACCATGGAAGCTTTTCGTTATTTAGAAAGTATGTATCAAATCGATTCAGAAATTTTTAATTATCTAGATTATTGGAATTCTCATTCTTATCCCAATCCAGGCTTCTCTGCTTCACCAAGAAATAGCGGACAAAATTCATTGCGAGGTTTTACTTATGAATTAAATTATTTAAAAGAAAAAACTAATCGCGATTTTCAAGTGTTTATAAGCGAAACCGGTTGGACATCTCAGTATTTACTTAATTTTTATTTAAGTGATTATTATTTGTATGCTCTAGAAAATGTGTGGAATGACGAACGTATTTTAGCTGTCACTCCATTTGTGATGAAAGGAGCTCCGGGACCATTTGCTGATTTTAGCTTTTTGGATTTTGAAGAAAATCCCACGATTCACACTTTCGCTTTAAAAAAAGCTTTAAAAAAATTATCGCCTTGATTTGCCTAAACAATCATTTAAAATGTTAATTAGTTCTTTGGCATTTTTTAGGCAATCGATGCGGGCGTAGTACATCGGTAGTATATCTCCCTTCCAAGGAGAAGAGGCCAGTTCGATTCTGGTCGCCCGCTCATCCTCTCTTGATTAATAACCAGTTTTTCTGCTTTAATGTAACTAGTGATAAATTTTTTATTATTTATTTTGGCGATATTTTTGCTATGGTTGGGGGCCGAAACGGTTACCAAAGCGGCAATTAAAATTGCTAAATCATTATCTTTGTCTGAAAGTTTTATTGGTTTAACTATTGTGGCTATTGGTACCAGTTTTCCCGAGATTGTGATTTCAGTGACTGGAGCGATTCAAAATTTGCGGGGCGAAGAAACTAGTCAAATAGTAATTGGTAATGTTATCGGCTCAGGCATGGTCAATTTAGCTCTAGTGTTGGGCATTTTGGGAATTTTTAAGGTGATTAAATTAAAAAAGACAGAATTATTATTAGATATGCTAATGCTAGTGATGTCGACCACCATTTTCTATTTAGTGAGTTTGGACGGGGTGATTGGTGTTAAGGATGGGATTGTGTTAATTCTTTTTTACTTGATCTATTTACTCTTTTTAAATAGACAGAATTTGAAAAATCAGTCGCTTTTATTTAGGCGAAAAAGGTTTAAAAAGAAAAAACTGAAAAAAGTTAAACTTGCTCATCTAATGCAATTGGTTTTTGGTTTAATTATTTTATCTAAAGCTTCACAAATGGTGCTTAATACTGGAATTATTATTGCTGAGAAAATGAATATTAATGAAATGTTGGTGGGTATTTTATTGGTGGGTTTAGGTAGTAGTTTGCCTGAGTTAATGGTATCAGTGAATGCGGTGCTTAAGGGATCAACAGTTCTTTCTTTAAATAATTTAATTGGCAGTAATATTTTAAATGTTTTTTTAGCTTTAGGATTAAGCAGCACGATTAGCACTTGGGAAGTAAGTCGGCAGGTGGTACGTTTTGACATACCTTATTTATTGTTCACTTCAATTGTAGCGGTGTTATTTTTGTTGAGTAAAAACAAATTCGAACGTAATGAATCGTTACTAATGATTGCTCTGTATTCAATTTTTATTATCTTAAAGATATCTGGTTTTTAGCTGTTGGCGTAATATAATACCCTCAATCTATGCAAAACAATTGGCAGAAAATGCGTCAGAATCAATTTTTTACTGAAAAACTTTTGTTACGCGAACAAGTGATCAGGGCAATTAGAAAATTTTTTGATCAAGAAACATTTCATGAAGTAGAAACACCACTGTTAGTGAAGTCACCAGGTACAGAACCTTATTTGGAAGTTTTTAGTACAAAGTTAAAAGACGAACAAGGCAATTCACAGGCGGCTTATCTTTTAACTAGTCCAGAATACGCAATGAAAAAATTGTTGGTGGCTGGTTTAGATAAAATTTATCAAATTTGCAAAAGTTTTCGCAATCAAGAAAGTTTTGGCAATAATCATAATCCAGAATTTACGATTTTAGAGTGGTATCGAGCCAATGCAGATTACAGCAAGATTATGGATGATTTTGCACGATTAATGCTAGCTATTAGTGTGGCACTGCAAAGTTATTATCAAACACAAGATAGTGATTTTGCTCAGTATATTTTATCCAGGCTAAAAGACGATCGAGTGGAATATTTAGGCAAAATTTATAATTTGCAGTCGCCTTATCATAAGATGACGGTGGCTGAGGTTTTTGCTCAATATTTAAAAATTAATGATCAGGATTTATTAGATAGAGATAAACTTTTTTACTTAGCTCAAAAACTTAATTATCCACTGACCAAAACAGAAAGTTGGGATGATTTATTTTATCAAATATTTCTTAACGAAATTGAGCCGCAATTAGCCAAATTAGATCATCCAGTGATTATTTATGATTATCCCCTATCTCAAGCAGCTTTAGCCAAAAAGAAGCCAGATGATTTGCGGTTTGCTGAACGCTTTGAGGTTTATGTGGCCGGATTAGAATTGGGTAATGCTTTTAGTGAATTAACCGACTATCAAGAACAGGAAAACCGTCTTAAGTCTGAACTGCGTTTAAGAAAAAAATTGAACAAAACTGATTATCATTTAGATCAAGATTTTATTGAGGCACTGAAACTAGGCATGCCGGAGTCAGGAGGAATTGCTGTGGGTGTAGATCGTTTAATTATGTTTTTTGCTGGAGTAACTGACATGAACGAGGTACTGTTTTTTCCTGCCCAAGAAATTTTTAAATAATA
>CAYSMC010000021.1:0-8157 GCA_964432115.1 uncultured Pseudomonadales bacterium
ATGACGGCATCTTTGGCTGCGCGAGCCGCCAGGCGAGCGCGAGCAGAAATTAAGACTTTTTCGACAATAATCCGACCAACCTTGGGATGTTCTTCTAAATAGGTAGCAAAATGTTTTTTAAAGACGCGGTAAACAGCCGATTGAGCTTCAGCGTTGTTTAATTTACCCTTGGTTTGAGACTCAAATTGCAGATCATTAGAAGGCATTTTAACAAAAACGACTGCGGTTAAACCTTCTTTAAGGTCATCAGCTACAAAATTCTCTTTTTCCTTAATGAGTCCATTTTTTTCTGCATAGTCACGAATAACTCTGCTCAGAGCTAAGCGAAAACCCTGAACGTGGGTTCCTCCATCTGGTGTATTGATAACATTAACGTAACTTTCAACTCGTTCTTTGTAAGAATCATTGTATTGAATTGCAATTTCAATACCAATTTCTTTTTGGTTTTCTTCATCAATCCACTCGTCATTAAGATAAAAAACTCTGTGTAGAGATTTTTTGGACATGTTGATGTGTTCAACTAGAGAACGAATGCCACCTTCAAAATAAAAATGTTGCTCAAGATCGATGACTCGATCAAAGAGTTGAAAATAGATTCCGGCCATTAAATAAGCGCGATCTTTGACAATATCAATAATGTTTTTGGGACTATAGCTAGCTTGTTTAAAGATGAGTGGATCAGCAATAAACTGAACTATGGTTCCGCTTTCATATTTAACAAAATCCTGACTTTGCTGAGGGAATTTAGCAATCAATTGCGTTTCACTAATTTTTGCCACTGGCGCATGAGGAATACCTCGAGAATGATATTGATAATAATATTTATTATTACGTTTAACAGCAATTTGCATTAGGCAAGACAGCGCATTGACAGCGCTTGAACCAATACCATGTAAACCTCCAGAGACTTTGTAAGCTTTACTTTCAAACTTACCTCCAGCATGAAGTTTAGTCATGACCACTTCCATAGCGGAAATACCTGAGGCATGTTGTTCAACTGGAATGCCTCGACCGCTATCTACTACAGTGATGACTTGTTCACCCATTTCTTTTTCTTCAGCTTTTAATTTTTTATTAGCTTGGTGTTTAGCAAATAATTCTCGATGTAGATCGGTGATCGGATCACGAAACAATTGAATAGTTTGGCCAAAACCAGCAATCGCTTCATCAACCGCATTATCTAAAATTTCTTTAACTAAATGATGTAGGCCTTTAGCATCGGTAGAACCAATATACATGCCCGGCCGTTTTCGCACTGGTTCTAGGCCTTCTAAGACTTTAATTTGTTCTGCTTGATAGTTATTAATATCGCTCTGACTTGCCATAAGAACTACATTTGTAGCATATTTATTATACAAAAGAAAGACCAAAAAAGCTCAGGCAAGTTTGAAAAAAGCCGATTTTGGGCGTTTGAGACGCTTGATTTTGAAAAATTCCAGGTTAAGCTATCTGGTAGTTTAAAAAATCCTTATTGAAAAAGACTAAAAAAACAATGCTCTAGTGCCAAGCGGACATTGAGATTAGCTTGTAAATCTAAATAAGCTTGACTTAAAGCTCTTTTTTGTTTATAGCTTAGATTTTTTTGATTAAGTAGTTCTTTGACAAAATTTTTGGCTGTTTCTCGATCTTTATAATTTTTAATCAGAGTGATGGCGGCGGCTAAATCTTTTGGCCAAACATGATTGTTGGTGTTGCTTGATGGTGAGTTGAGACCTTGATCGGCCAGTTGACACAATGAGCAACGAGAAGTAATAGTGCTTAATAGACGATGGTCACTGACTACGGGTAGAATGATTAAAGTGTTGTTTGGGGGTTCTTCAATTAATTTTAATAAAGCATTTTGCGCTGCTAAACTAGCAGTTTCAAAATTTAGTAAAACTAACACTCTCACCCCTGATTGATTCCAGTTGGCATATTGTGTTTCTTGGATGATGTCTCTGGCTAATTCAATTTTAAAATTAAGCAATTGGCTGTTATACCACTGAATATTACTTTTTTTTGCAAATTGTTGTTGATCTTTGTTTTTGAGATAGTTTAAAACTAGTTCTTGAATTTCACTGAGTTCGAGACTATTTTTTTTATTCGCTTCAACAAATGGAGTTAAATATAAAATTTCGCTTATGTAAAAGTTTGACATTTTATGGCATTATAAAAGGAGTAAGCGATTATGTTAACTGCCCAAAATAATCAACCAGATGAAGTGGGTCAGGGTCAGGCTGTGGCTGAACCAGAAGATTCACAACAATTGACGCCAGACCAGACAAAAAATGCTGATGTGGAAATTGACACTGATTTACAACAAACCATCAATCAGATTACTCAAGATTTAACCAGCAAGCCTGCAGAAGTTGATAATCAGGTGATTGAAACAGCACCGATGGTCACAGACGATTTGGGTATTGCAGAACCAATCTTTTCTCAAGCAATTCCAGTCAGCGAACCTGATCAGCCACAAGCAGTTGACTTGACAGAGCCAGTTGACTCAATGGAAGCAATTGCCCAGCCAGCAGCGTTGGATCAATCGCTTAGTTCGCAATCAAATACTGGTTTTAAATTTGCAGTGACCAATTCTTTTTTTGATATGTTAGTGAATAATGGGGTGATTTCACCTAAACAAGCTGAAGAATTACGTCAAGAAAATCTAAGTACTGGTCGCAGTTATGAAGAATTAGTATTGAGCAAACAATTGGCGACAGAATCAGATGTTGTTCAAGCCAAAGCAGAATTTAACAATTTGCCCTACATTAAATTGTCAACTATTGGTGTGGATCCGGAGGCTTTAACTTTTATTGATGAAGGTATTGCTAAACGTTATCAAGTTATACCTTTTGGCGTTGACAAAGATAAAAAGAACTTAAAAGTAGCCATGGTTGATCCCCTGGATTTGGCAGCTATTGAATTCTTAAAACAAAAGACAGGTTTTAACATTGAAGCTCATTACGGTGAAAGTAGTGAAATCATCCGAATGATTGATGAGCATTATGCTCAAAGTTTATCTAGTGAAGTTACTGAAGCCCTAAAAAGCACTACCCAACAAAGTGATCAAGAAGCAAAGTCTGTTCAGTTAGATCGAGATGCTGGAGCTATTTTACGCGACGCACCAATCAATCGGATTGTGGAAAATATTTTAGATTTTGCTATTAAATCGTCAGCCTCAGACATACACATCGAACCACAGATTAATCGTACTCGAGTTCGTTATCGTATAGACGGTATTTTGGCTGAAAAACTAATTTTGCCACAAAATGTTCATGAAGCCGTCGTATCTCGTATCAAAATTATGGCTAATTTGAAAATTGATGAAAAAAGATTGCCTCAGGATGGACGATTTAATTACAAAACTAATAAAGCTGAAATAGATTTGCGTACTTCTACTCTCCCCACGATGCATGGTGAAAAGGTGGTGATGCGTCTTTTGCAAAAAGACATGACTGTGCCTTCGCTAGAAGATTTAGGTTTAACTGGTTTAGGTTTACAAAGAGTAAGAGAATCAATCAAAATTCCTTACGGCATTATTTTGATTACTGGTCCAACTGGTTCCGGTAAAACTACCACTCTATATTCAATTTTGAACATTATTAACAAGATTGGAGTCAATATTATGACTCTAGAAGATCCTGTGGAATACCAAATTCCTGGGATAAGCCAAGTGCAGACCAATCCTAAAGCTGGTTTAACTTTTGCTTCTGGTTTGAGATCGTTTTTGCGTCAAGATCCAGACATTATTATGGTGGGTGAAATTCGAGATAACGAAACTGCTGATTTAGCACTCCAGGCTTCTTTGACTGGTCACTTGGTTTTCTCTACTCTGCACACTAACAGTGCTGCAGGAGCCCTGCCTCGTTTGTTAGATATGGAAGCAGAGCCTTTTCTGTTGGCCTCATCGATTACTTTAGCCATGGGTCAGCGAGTAGTCAGAAAAATCAACGACAAATATAAAGAGGAATACAAACCAGAATCTGTGGTGATTGAAGATATTAAGAAAGTGCTAGGTGCTCATTTTGATCGTTGGTGTAAAACACAGGGTAAAACAGCTGATCAGATTACCCTGTTCCGTCCCAGTAGTAAACGCCCAGCAACTGAACCAGAATATCGAGGACGAATTGGGATTTTTGAAGTGATGCCCAGTTCTCCGGAAATTGTCAGTGCCATTCTTAATCAAAAACCAGCTAGCGAAATAGAAAAAATAGCTATTCAACAAGGAATGACCTTGATGAAGCAAGATGGCTATCTCAAGGTTTTAGATGGAATCACCACTGTTGAAGAGGTATTGAGAGTAGCTGAAGTTGGTTAATTGATTGCAGATTGAACAAAGCATAAACAGATATATATAATGAATCAACGGGAAAAAAAGAGCTTATGAACATTAAAGAAATTTTGCAATTTTTAGTTGACAATGACGGTTCAGACATTCATTTGATTTCGGGGTCTCCATTGTCAGTTAGAGTGAACGGAATACTGAGTTTTCCTGCGGGTCCCCAGCTGATTAGTGCTGAACAAACTCAGACTTGGATTTTTGAATTATTAAGTGAAGAGCAGAAAAAAAAGCTAAAAGAGGAAAAAGAAATTGATTTGGCTTATCAATTTGCTGACAATGCACGTTTTCGGATGTGTGTTTATCAGCATTTAGGGAACTATGCAGCTGCCTTGCGTTTAATTCCTCAAAGAATTAAAGATTTAGATGAATTAGCCTTGCCTAAAATTTTTCATCAATTTGGTACTTATAATCAGGGTTTAGTTTTGTTTACTGGTCCAACTGGAGAAGGTAAATCAACTTCGTTAGCAGCCATTATTGATGAAATTAATCATAGTCAAAGTCAACACATTTTAACCATTGAAGATCCAGTCGAATTTGTTTATCAACCAGATAAAAGTATTATTTCTCAGCGAGAAGTGGGTAAAGATACTCATCAGTGGCATTTGGCTTTGAGAAGTGCGCTACGTTCTGATCCCGATGTGGTCTTGGTTGGTGAGATGCGTGACTTAGAAACAATTGCTTCTACTCTAACTTTGGCTGAGACGGGACATTTGGTATTTGCTACCATTCACACCAATACAGCAGCACAAACCATTGACCGCATTATCGATGTTTTTCCTGCCCACCAACAAGGACAAATTCGTCAACAATTGGCCAGTGTCTTAAAAGCGATTGTTTCTCAGCGTCTTGTAGCCAAAATTCACGGAGGGCGCATTGCTGCTGTAGAATTATTATTTAATAATGCAGCAGTAGCCAATTTAATTCGTGATCAAAAAGTTTTTCAAATTGACAACACTATCCAAACCAATGTGAACAGTGGCATGATGTTAATGGAAAGTCACTTGTTAGAACTTTATCAGCAAAATATTATTAGTAAAGAAACAGCGATTAATAGCGCTTTTCGTCCAACCGACATGTTACGTCTCTTAGACAAAGGATAAAAGGATCGTGCCAATTTTTAAATATACCGCCAAGAACAAACATGGAGAAACCGTCAAAGGCAAAGTAGAAGCAGTATCCAAAATGCAAGCGGTGTCTACTCTTTTTTCAAGGGATTTATTTGTGATTGATGTTTCAAGTTTGGGTCAAGAATCTGGTTTTTTTTCAAAAATTACTAGACCAAAAGTGAAATTTACTGATTTAGTTAATTTTACTAGACAACTAGCGACCATGATTAATGCCGGTTTACCGTTGGCCAATGCCCTATCAATTTTGGAAGAAGAGAGTGAAAATGAAATGGCCAAATTAACGGCCAATTTATTGAAAGATGTAGAAAGTGGCTTGAGTTTTTCTGATGCTTTGCAAAAATATCCAGATAATTTTTCTCGTATTTATACACAACTAGTGAAGGCTGGTGAAGCAGGCGGTGTTTTAGATGAAGTGTTGGAGCGATTAGCTATTACTTTGGAAAAAGATAAAGATTTTAAAGCTAAGACAAAAAGTGCCATGATTTATCCAATTATTATTTTAATTGCGATGGTTGTGGTAGTGGTGGTAATGATGGTAGCGGTGATTCCCAAATTAACCGAGATGTATGATGATTTTGGAGCAGAATTGCCAGGTATGACTAGAGTTTTTATTGGCATCTCAGATTTCATGGTGAAATTTTGGTGGATTTTATTACTGTTAGTGATGGCAGGAGTAGGATTGTTGCGCTCTTATAAAAAAACCAAAAAAGGTGAGTTAGTTATTGACCGTTGGTTACTGAGATTACCAATTTTTGGCAAAATGCGTCAAAAAATTATTTTAACTGATTTTACTCGGACACTTTCTTTGTTATTGGGGGCTGGAGTATCACTCTTGGAATCAATTAATATTGTCGCTCATGCGATAGATAATGCTGTTTATCGTGAAGAATTAAGTGAAGCAGCTAAACAAGTAGAACGAGGCGTGTCTTTATCAACAGCGGTCTCTCGTTATGAAGATTTTCCACCAATTTTGCACCAAATGATGAGTGTTGGTGAAGAGACTGGTAAGTTAGATGAAATTTTGGCAAAATTATCTGAGTATTTTGAAAAAGAAAGTGAATACGCGGTTAAAAATATGACGGCTGCGATGGAGCCGCTGATTATGATTGTTTTGGCTGTCGGAGTGGGTTTTATGGTGGTGGCAATTATTATGCCAATTTATAGTTTAACTAGCCAGTTTTAAACTACTACTTGAAAAGTTAGTAAAAAATAGTTTAAACTGGAGTTATTGAGAGCGCAAGGTGTTTTTATTAATTAAAGAAAAGGAACATTATGCAAATTAAATCTTTTTGCCCAAGATTAAAGAAACAATTAGGCTTTACTATGATTGAGTTATTAATTGTGATCGCTATTTTGGGTATTTTGGCAGTGGCAGTTTTGTCAGCGATTAACCCAATTGAGCAGATCAATCGTGGTCGAGACACTGGTAGCAGATCAGACGCCGAGCAATTAATATCAGCTATTGATCGTTTTTACGCCATGACTGGTTATTATCCTTGGAATGAAGCTGTTGGTGATGCACCAGATATGGACTGGACTGAAGCTGATACAGCAAATTTGTTGGCCTCAGGAACATTATCGAGTTGTCCAGTTTTGTATCGTTTAAGTGAAGTTCCGGCAGGTTCAGCGGCGGATTGTAACAACGAACCAGGTACTCAAGAATTAAAATTGGGTTTTGTCAGCAAATTAGATGGAACTATGGACAATCCATTGTTTGTTTATCATGGTCCTAATGCCTATGATTCTACTTATGTTTGTTTTGAACCTCAGTCTAACGCCTTTCAACAAGAAGCAGCTGAGCGAATAGCTTCTGGCGCATTACCCAGTGATTATCCTGGTGATGGGATTGGATACAACAACACTACTGATTGTGGACCAGAGGGTAATTGTATTTGTTTACCATAATGATTTTTGTTAAAAATTAAAACCAGAGCCCTTGAGCTCTGGTTTTTTTGTTATGATAAATGTCAATGGTGTTTATTATTTATTATTTAATGATTGCGCTACTCTTGTTTTTTTTGGGAGCAGCTTTGGCTAGTTTCTTTAACGTAGTGATTTATCGCACGGCTGCTGATTGCGGTTTGCTTAAGGATTGCAAAGGTCGAGTTCTAAAATTAGCTCCTTTTTGGCAAGGCCGATCACTGACAGATTGTTGCCAAAGGCCAATTAAGGCCCTGCATAATATTCCACTGATTTCTTTTGGTTTACTGAGGGGAAAGTGCCCTTATTGCCACGCTAAAATCGCTAAACAGCACTTTTTAACTGAATTTCTGGCCGGACTTTATACTTTATGTTTTGTTTTTTTGATTTATTCACAAGTGACTAGTGGTCAGTATTTAAATCCTATTGTTATTTCGGCCCAATATTTATTTTTTTTAGTTTTAATGTTTGTGTTGATGGCTGATTTTCAGTATTTAATTATTCCTGATTTTTTGATAATTTTATTGAGTATTTTAGCTATTATTTTAGCCGGTAGTCAGTGGCAAAATGGTTTGGTAGCCATTGTTGGCTCGAGTGTTTTTTTTACTCTGCTCTACTTTGTTGCCAGTTGGGTGTTTAAGAAAGAAGCTTTGGGTTTGGGTGATATTAAACTCATGTTGCCACTGAGTTTTGTGTTGGGTTGGCCTTGGGTATTGATGGCAATTTTCTTGAGCTTTATTGTTGGTGGCTTTTTTGCTACAATTTTATTGCTATTTAAACAAAAAAAGATTG
>CAYSMC010000022.1:0-3690 GCA_964432115.1 uncultured Pseudomonadales bacterium
TTCCGCTATTTGCGCTCATTCCTTCTGAAAAATGGCTGCATTGCTCTTAATCGGGGAATTTTTGTCTATCCAGGCGAGTTGAATGATTTGGTCCTAGCCGAGTTGAATGGGCGTTATCGTCAAGCAGTGATGGTTTATCAATTGGGAGAGTGTCTAGTGGGTGACGAGCGCATTGTTATAGGACAAAAAATTGCTTTAAGTGACAGTTTGAAAGTTTATTCTGGTATTAGCAAAGAGCTGGACGAACTGATAGAGATAATTGGCTCAACAAAAAAATTCAAAGATCAGCATAAATTGGACTTTTATTCGATATTTGATCGGTTTGTGAGTTTTTTAGCAGATGACAGTGGTCTTGTTCATCATTATTATCCTCAAGTAGAAGGAGTACTAATAATACTTTCCAAGCTACAATTAATAGCTAAAATATAGGATTTTTGGGTTTCCTTAGTCTCTCAACAGAATTTTTGTCTGGAGAAAGCCTGGCTAATTTCTTCAAAAAGGCCTTTACGAGCGTGTTTTTATTTTGATATTTGCCAATTCTTTGGGTTAATTAAAATATTTTTTAACAATTTGGGTTTTAAGTTTTTTTAACTTACCCAAAACACATTGATATATTAGGATCTACTTATATTACCGAATATATATTTTGCAACAATCATGCTTTAAGATCGTGCGGGAATTATGCGGTGATTATGCGATAATAAAGTTTTGGTTTATTATTATATCGCTTCGTAATAAATTGGGTTTTTTTGCTGATTTTTACAGTTAGTTTTGGGTACATTTTCTCTATCTTTATTTAAATGCTCAAAATGTTGGTTCGTTATTAATTCGCATGCTTTATTTATAATTTTATTAGTGTTTTTTTGTAGCAAATCTGCAATGTTATAGGATTTTTACTATGCGCTCTTTTAAAGTTCTGCTTTTGCGCTAAAATAGGCTTATGGCAAAAATTGTTTATGATCATCAGCTAATTGAAGAAAAGTGGCTAAAACATTGGCAAGAATTGGCCTTATTTCAAGACACTAACTTAGATTTATCTGCAACTGAGCAGAGTAAAAAGAGCTATTTGTTGTTTGCTTTTGCTTATCCCAGTGGTTCAGGATTGCATGTTGGTCATGTTGAATCGAAAACTGCTTTAGACATTTTAGCTAGATATCAGCGCATGAATGGCCAGCATGTTTATTTTCCTGTTGGTTGGGATGCCTTTGGTTTGCCAGCCGAGAACTATGCAATTAAAACGGGTATCCATCCGAGTCAAACAACAAAAGCGGCAATTAATACTTTCCGCCAACAGATCAAGCGTTTAGCGATTTCTTATGATTTTGCCAATGAAATAGCCACTAATCATCCAGAGTATTATCGCTGGACTCAGTGGTTGTTTTTGCAATTATATAACAAGGGGTTGGCTTATCAGGAACAAGGTAAGGTTAACTGGTGTCCTAGTTGTCAAACAGTTTTAGCTAATGAGCAAGTAGTTGAGGGTTTGTGTGAGCGTTGCGAAAGCGAAGTGATACAAAAAGATCTTAAGCAATGGTATCTTAAGATCAAAGATTATCAAGACGAGCTAATTAGTGGTTTGGACGATCTAGATTGGCCAACTGCGACTAAACAACAACAATTAAATTGGATTGGCCGGCATGAGGGGATTAACATTACCTATCCGGTTTATGCTTATAAAGATGGTGGGAACGAGCTTGAGGGTGAGTCGAGTGCTGATCTCAATAGTGAGTCAAGTAGCGAGCACAAAAGTCAGCACGAAAGTGGATTGGCTGGAGAGCCGGTAACTAAATTGACTTGTTTTACCAGTCGGCCAGATACTAATTTTGGAGCGACTTTTGTGGTGCTGGCGCCCGAGCACGTTTTTGCTCAAGAAGTTGCTAAAGAAAATGAAGAAGTGGCGGAGTATTTAGCTAGGGCGGAGAAGAAGACCGAGCTCGAGCGCCAACAAGATGGTAGAAAAAAAACTGGTGTTTTTACTGGCTACTTTGCGATCAATCCTTTAACTAAACGGCGCATGCCAATTTGGGTGGCTGATTTTGTTTTGGCTAATTTTGGCACTGGGGCAGTAGTCGGCGTGCCGGCTCATGATAAGCGTGATTTTGAATTTGTCGAATTTGTGAATCGTCAGCAGACTCAAGAGCAATTGGAAGTGATTCGCGTAGTCAGTGGACCAGATGGAAGTCAGCAGGCAATTACCCAAGTAGAGCAAGTTTATGAGGGGGAAGGCAAGCTAATTAATTCAGATTTTTTAGATGGTTTGCTTGTACAGGAGGCGATTGAGCGAATAATGGATTATCTTGAGGAAAAGGGTTATGGACAACGAGTAGTTAATTATCAGCTACGTGATTGGCTGATTTCTCGTCAGCGTTATTGGGGCACTCCTATTCCGATTGTCTATGATCCAGGGGGCAAGGCTCGTCCAGTTAAAGAAGAGCATTTGCCTTGGACTTTGCCAGAGGATGTAGATTTTAAGCCTACTGGTGAGTCACCACTCAAGTCTTCTAAGGAGTTTAAAGATCGAGTTGAACGCTTATATGGTAAGGGTTGGACGCCTGAGTATGACACCATGGATACTTTTGTTGACTCAAGTTGGTATTACTTGCGCTATTGTGATAGTCGTAATCAAGAGCTTTTTGCCGAACCCAAGCGTTTAGAGCAATGGTTGCCGGTTGATCTCTATTTAATTGGTCCCGAACATATTGTTTTGCATCTGCTTTATTCGCGCTTTTTTAGCAAGTTTCTGCGCGATCAGGGATATTTAAAAATTAGTGAGCCTTTTGCCAAAATGCGTCATCAAGGGATGATTTTGGGCCCAGATGGGCGCAAGATGAGCAAGAGCAAGGGCAATGTTATCAATCCAGATAAGATAGTTGATCAATATGGAGCAGATACCTTGCGCATTTATGAAATGTTTATGGGTCCACTAGAGGCAGATAAGCCCTGGGATGACCGAGCAGTGGCCGGGGTAGCTCGCTTTTTACGCAAGTTTTATCGTTTGGCTGTTGAGGAGATAGACTTAATTGCTCAGCTTTGGCCAGTGATGGCTGCCGAGCAGGAGTCTGATGAGGGGGAAGGTTCTGCTAAGCGTGCCAATGAGGATGATTCAGTCTTGGTCAAGAGATCTGTCTTAGTGCAAAAATTACACCAAACTATTAAAAAACTTAGTGAAGATTTACCCAAACTCAAGTTTAACACTTCTACCGCCATGCTGATGGAGTTTAGTAATTTGTGGGAGAAGGCTAGTTTGGCGAGGAAAGCAGTTGTCGAGGCAAAAACTAGTGTTGTCGAGCCTAATTTATTACTGACAGCTTCTGAGTTATTAATGTTGCTAGCTATTTTAGCTCCTCTAGCACCATTTATGAGCGAGGAATTATATGGTCGGGCCAAATATGCTTGGCAAAATCTTGCTGATCAAACTCTTGGGGAAATTAAGTGTGAGTTGAGTGAGGCGCGAGCGCGCCGATTGGCGCTAGAGAGCTTGGAATTTGCTCCTTCAATTCATTTGACAACTTGGCCAGTTTATGACTCGGCGCTCGCGCAGAGTGAACAAATTACGCTAGCAGTGCAGGTTAATGGTAAAGTTCGAGCGGAATTAACTATTGATCGTGACTTGATTGATGACAAAGCTGCGCTTTTGGCTCGAGCCAAAGCGTTACCAGCTTTGGAAAAATGGTTGGTTGGTCAAAAAAT
>CAYSMC010000023.1:0-63463 GCA_964432115.1 uncultured Pseudomonadales bacterium
TTTTTAAATAATATTTGCTAAAAATAAGGATTTTAGCTTGACATAACGAATCATTTGAGTTTTAATAAGCCGATTGGAAACAGCAAGATATGTCAACAGTTAAAGCGGGTAATATCAAAAAGGGAACTTACATTCTTTATCGTAGTGCTCCTCACTATGTTCTAAATGTAAAATTTGTTTCCCCGGGCAAGGGTTCAGCCTTTTCTAAAGTAAAAATGCGGGATATGCGGACTGGAGCCAATGTTGAATTTAATTTTAAATCTCATGACAACGTGGAAGAATTGGACATTCAAAGTAAAGAAATGCAATTTTTGTATACATCGGGTGATGAAGTAATTTTTATGGATCCTCAAAGCTTTGAGCAAATACCTATTTCTGCCAAATTATTGACAGATCAGGTGCAGATGCTTACTTCAGAAATTAAAGTCTATGTCATTTTTTATGAGGATCAAGTTTTAGGTGTTAGTTTGCCACCTAAAGTCAAACTGAAGGTTATAAAGGTTGAAGAAGCAGTTGCTGGTGATCGGCAAACTGCTGGTAAAAAGCCAGTAATCATGGAAACCGGTTTGGTGGTCCAAGCTCCTTTGTTTATAAAAAAGGACGATATTTTATCAATTGATACGGCCACTGGTGATTACGTTTCTAGGGTTAATTAGTTTTTTTTGGTATATAATAAACAACTGTTAATTAATTAAAAATGGGTCCGTAGCTCAGTCGGTTAGAGCGACAGCCTTTTAAGCTGTGCGTCCCGGGTTCGAGTCCCGGCGGACTCACTTGTTTATTTTTCTTGCACTCCACCCCATTTCTGGTTATAATTTGAGTTATGCCCACAGAAACACGTCTTTTATATATACTCAGCGATTTAGCTTATATTGCTAAATTAAATCCGACAAAAAAAGCTCACGAATTTGCCATTAGCGATTTTCATCAACTTAATGGTCAATTTTTGGATGAAAATAGTTTGATTGATAAAAACATTAAAAAATTAGTTGACAAATTAGAAGCAGGCAGCTATCAATTAATTCTTCCAGATTTCTTGTTTACTAACACGATGGTGAATGTGGCAGTAAAAACTGAAGAAGAAGTTAAAGATTATTTAAAAGATCATTTGTTGCCAGATTTAAAAATTGATGCAGAAGATTTTTATGTCAATACTAGTATATTGAGTAATTACGGTGGAGCATTTAAAGTGCAGTTGACTGCTCTAGAAAAAGGCGTGATTTTGCCTCTGGTTAAAGCTTTAAAAGATAATAGTAATGTAAAGATCACGGCTATTGCTCCATTGAGTTTTAGTATTAAATCATTGATTAGTTTAGAACCGTCAGTGTCAATTTTGCAGATTAGTCGAGAACTTTATTTAGCTCAACACTATATTGGTGTTGATCAGTGCTTTAATACTTCAATTGATAATGCTGGTGATTTTGCTGAGACGGTAAAAACTCTTAAGGGTGTTGAGCCAAGCTTGCAAACACTGTATTTAGTAGCTGATGCGCTAGTTGACAATAAAATTAAAGAAGTATTGACAGAAACTTTACCCGTTCAACAATTGGCTGAGCCAGCAGTAGAGGGAGACAAAATTCCTTCCTATATTAAAAAAATTATTGAAGCAGCTGCGAAGACTTTTTCTGTTCCAGATTATTTATTACCTCAATTTGCTATTGATCAAGATTATAATAAAGAATTAATTCAGCAAAAAACAGAGGAAGACGAAGACGAAGCAAGTGTACTTAGCGCCAATATTACCAAACCAGTCATAATAGGCGCAGCGGAGGTTAAAAAACCCGAGCAGGAAAGTGAGGATCAAATGAAAGATGAAGAGCAAAAAAAGAAAGCAGAAAACAAAGAAGAAACTCAAAAAAATAAACAAGATGAATCAAAACCTGATGATGGCAAAGAAGTATTACCAGCACCGAAAAAAATTGATTTAAAAGAAGTTAATCAAGTAACTGATCAAGAAGTGCTAGCAGAAACAGCAACCACTGCTCCTCGCTCCCCTGAAAAAGAAGCTAAAAAAGCAGATTTGGAAGAAATTAATTTAACTCAGTTTACCAATTTAGCCGTTGACCCATCGGTGTTAAGCAAAAAAATAACAAAAAAAACTAGCGATAAGGAGTCTAATATGTCTACCATAAAGCCAGTTATTAAAAATTCTTCAGAAGGCAGTGGAGTTTTGAAGATGATCATTATTGCTCTATCAAGCTTTGTGATTACCGTAGCTTTGGGAGTTGGTATTGGTTATGGAGTCTTACAGTTGACTAATAAACAGGTCCCTGAAGTTAATTTAACTGATGAAGCCACTGACGTAGTGGAAGAACCAGAGCCAACTCCAGAACCAGAATTAGTTGAAATTAATAAAGAAGATTACCAATTATTAGTAGTGAACGCTACTACTAAGGCTGGTTATGCGGGTACTATTGCCGGTGATTTAGAAGAAGCTGGTTTTGTAGATGTTACTGCGAGGAATGCTAGTGGTGAATATGAAGAAGGTAACTATTTGTTGTTAAGCGATTTGGGCACAGAACAGGAAGCCAGCAACCAAGCATTACTTAAAGAGATTCAAGATATTACTCAACTTGATTGGCAATTATCAGATGAAATTGCGGTAGAAGATGTTGACGGTAGCTTTCAAGCCGTGTTAGTCTTAGCTCAATAGACTTGATCAAATAATCAAGTTTAGGGACTTGCAAAGAAGAAAAAAAACTTTATACTTATGGCCTGTTATGTCAAAACAAATCAAAGATAATCAAGACACAATTATTCTAACTGAAGAAGGCCTAGCTGATCTAAAAGCTGAATTAAAAGATCTCAAAGAAGTGCAGATGCCAAAAGTGGTTTCCAGAATTGCCAACGCTCGAGATCAAGGCGATTTAAGTGAAAACTCAGATTATCATTCGGCTCTAGATGAACAAGCCATGCTTAATGCTCGTATTGATCAGATTGAAAGTGTCATTGATAAGGCAAAAGTGGTGAAAGAACAATCTGGCCACTTGATTACTCTAGGTTCCAAAGTGAAATTAGAGTTGTTAACTAATAAAAAGAAATTTACCTATTCTTTGGTTGGTCAATATGAATCTGATCCTGAAGAAGGTAAAATTTCTATAGAATCTCCAGTGGGTAAATCCCTTTTGGGAAAGAAAAAGGGAGATCGGGCTGTGGTGGAAACACCAACGGGGAAAATAGAATATTTAATTTTAAATGTCAGTTAAAAAAACAGAAACGAAATTAATTAACCCCGCCGAGAGCGGGGTTTTTAGTCTAGATAAAGCCAGATATTCGGGCTAAAATATGAAAGATTTATGAAAAATCAAAACAACAACGAACAATCTCAACATTGGTTAGATCAGCTCGTGAATGAGATTTTGCTTTGGCAAAAAAAGGAAGCGATTAAAAAATTGCACGTTGATGATATGAAAACTCCCTCAGGCAGAGTGCACACTGGAGCTTTGAGAGGAGTTTTATTGCATGATTTTGTGGCGAAGATTCTCCAAGAGCATTTAACTCAACAAAAACAACAAACTTTAGCCAAAAACTTAGTGAGTACTTATGTGATTAATGACATGGATCCAATGGATGGTTTGCCACAATATTTGGATAAAAAATTCTATTTAGAGCATATGGGAAAACCACTTTATCAAATTCCCGCTCCAGCACTTGATCGGTGTGGTATTGATTTAACAAAGATCACTAAACAAGAGAAAGAAGATTTAGTATTGGCTAGAAATTTTGCTGAATTTTATGCGAGAGATTTTATTCACGCTTTTCGTAAATTAGGTTGTGAACAAGAAATAGTGTGGAGTCATGATTTGTATGAAAGTGGCCAGATGGATGAAGTCATTCGTTTATCATTAGACAAAGTTACTTTATTTAGAAAAATCTATAAAGAGATAGCTGATTACGATTTGCCTAAAAATTGGTATCCTTTTCAAGTAATTTGTCCGGTGTGTGGCAAAGTAGGTACTACTCTAGTTACTGATTGGGACGGACAAGAAGTGAGTTTTAGCTGTCAGGAAAATTTAGTAGATTGGGCTAAGGGTTGTGGTTATCAGGGTAAAATTAGCCCTTTTGCTGGCAATGGTAAATTATTGTGGAAGGTTGATTGGCCAGCCCATTGGCAAACACTGGGTGTAAGCATTGAAGGTGCGGGTAAAGATCATACTAGTGCTGGTGGTTCTAGAGATATGGCAAACGCCATTTGTCAACAGGTTTTTAAGTTTAAAGCACCTTTTAACATTCCTTACGAGTGGATTTTGATTCGTGGTAGCAAAATGAGTTCAAGCAAGGGCATCGGCACTTCGGCGCGAGAGTTTACCGCTCTTTTCCCAGCTAATGTGGGGCGATTTTTGTTTGTCAATAAACATTATAGTCAAGTTATTGATTTTGATCCAACAACGATGGCTATCCCCGATTTGTTTGATGATTACGATCAGGCAGCGCGTATTTATTGGAAACAAGAGACAGGAGATCAACGTTTGGCTAGAGCCTTTGTTTTGTCTCAAGTGACAGACAAGATTCCCGAGCCTCATTTTTTAGCCCGTTTTCGCGATTTAGCTCTCTGGGTGCAGTATCCTGAAAAAAATGTTATTGAAGAAGCCAGTAAAGTTAAAGGATCAGCCCTCAATGATTTGGAAAAAGCAACTATTAAGGAACGTTTAAATTATGTTGAATTGTGGTTAGATAAATATGCGCCTGAGGAATTTCAATGGCGAGCTAAAAAAGATTTACCTGCTCTAGCTAAAGAACTCAGTCAAGAACAAAAGCTGTTTTTGTCAGAGTTAGAGGGTTTATTAGTTAGTAAAAAATGGCAAGCGCCGGATTTACAACAAGCCATCTTTGATCTAGCTAAATCGAGTCTTGGTCCAAAACAAGGTTTCAGCGCAATTTATATGGTATTCTTGGGTAAAAAATCAGGACCGCGAGCAGCTTGGTTTTTATTAAATTTAGATTTACAATTTTTTCAAGAAAGGATTAAGGAAATTACTTGCGTTTAAATAAATACAAAATAATTAATCATTTGGAGACAAAACCATGCTAGATATTAATTTTATCCGTCAACATCCACAAATAGTTAAAGAAGCTTGTTTAAATAAGCAATTGGATAGTTCCGTGGTTGATCAGTTATTATCTGTTGACGAAAAAAGACGTATATTACAAGTTAAAGTCGATGAATTGAGAAAAAAAAGTAATCAGAATGCACAAACAATTAAAGAGGAACTAGCTCAAGGTCAAAAAGTAAGTCAAGAATTAGTTAAAAAAGGTAAAAAAATCAAAGGGGAATTAAAGACAATAGAGCCAGAATTAAGCGAATTAGAGAAAAAATTCGCCGAGTTAATGTTGGCTATCCCCAATATTCCTACTGATGATTCGCCGATTGGTAGTGATGAGAGTTTTAACAAAGTAGTGAGAGAAAAAGGTAAAATCCCGAATTTTAATTTTCCAGTTTTAGATCATCAACAATTAATGGAAAACCTCAATTGGTTGGATACGAAACGAGCAGTAAAAATTGCTGGATTTAGGGCTTTTTTTCTTAAAAATGAAGGCTTACGTTTAGAAAGAGCTTTACTAAATTACGCTTTAGATTTAATGCGAGAAAAAGGTTTTGAATTATTATCAGTGCCAACCCTAGTTAAAGCAGAAGCGATGGTGGGCACAGGCTATTTTCCTTGGGGAAAAGAAGATCATTATTACACTCAAGATGGCCAAATTTTAGCAGGCACAGCTGAAGTAGCACTGACGGCTTATTATCAAAATGAATTATTGAGAGAAAAAGATTTGCCAATCAAACTTTGTGGTATTTCTCCTTGCTATCGTCGGGAAATAGGTGCTCATGGTAAAGATACAAAAGGCATTATTAGAGTGCATCAATTTAACAAAGTTGAACAAGTGGTATTGACCGTGGCAGATGAGAAAAAAACTCGTCTTTGGCATGAAAAAATGTTAGGTTTTGCCGAAGAATTATTGAAAAAACTAGCTCTTCCCTATCGAGTCGTAGCAATGTCCACTGGTGACATGGGAGCCGGTCAACGTAAAAAATATGATCTTGAGACTTGGTTTCCCAGCCAAAAAACTTATCGAGAGACTCATAGTGCTAGTTATTTTAATGATTTTCAAGCTCGAAGACTAAATATTCGTTACCAAGCTCAAGATGGCAGTATTAAATATGTTTATACACTCAACAATACTGTGGCTGCTTCGCCTCGTTTATTGGCAGCCATCGTGGAAAATTACCAACAAAAGGATGCTACAATTAAGATTCCCAAAGTCTTAAAAAAATATTTATAAAATTATGTTTAAATTTATTAAATCGCTTTTTGATGAAGAGCAAAAAAAACTAAAAAAGTATCAACTAGTGGTTGAACAGATTAACAATTTTGAGCCAAGTATGAAGGCGAAAACTGATAGTGATTTGGCTAAGCAAACAGATAAATTTAAAAAAATTATTGAGCAGTATCGAATAGAAATTGATCAAACTCTGGATCCTCACTCCTCAGCCCATAGTGAAGCTATTAAACTTAAAGAAGCAGAAGCGCTCGAAGCAATTTTGCCGGAAGCTTATGCGACAGTTCGCGAAGTATCGCGCCGATTAATTGGGATGCGACATTTTGATGTGCAGATGCAAGCTGGAGTGGCATTGCACCGGGGCAATATTACTGAACAAAAAACCGGTGAAGGTAAAACTCTCACGGTGACTGGTCCACTTTATCTTAATGCTCTTTTAGGTCACGGCGTACATTTGGTGACTGTTAATGATTATCTGTCAGAAATTGGTGTAGGTTGGATGGGGCCGATTTATCATTTTTTGGGTTTAAAAACAGCAGTTATCGTTCACGATCACGCTCATTTATATGATCCAGCTGTTGACAGCGAAGAGCGAGGCGATGAACGTTTAGAGCACTTTGTGGAAATTAGTCGCCAAGAAGCTTATTTGGCTGATATTACTTATGGAACGAACAACGAATTTGGTTTTGATTATCTGCGTGACAATATGGTCAGAGATCTTAATCAAATGGTTCAGCGTCAAATTAAACCTCATCATTTTGCCATAGTTGACGAAGCTGATTCAATTCTAATTGATGAAGCTCGTACTCCGCTAATTATTTCTGCTCCTGATACCGAACCCACCGATAAGTATTATAAATTTGCCAAAATGGTTCGCACCCTGGCTCAAGAACAAGACTATAAGCTTGATGAAAAAGCTAAAACCGCGACCTTAACCGACCTGGGTATCAAACGTTTGGAGGCAAAATTGGGAGTGAGCAATCTTTATGAAGAAAATTTTGACACTATTCATCATATTGAAAAGGCACTCCAAGCTCAGTCTCTGTATCACAAAGACAAAGAATATATTGTAAAAGACAATCAAGTCATTATTGTTGATGAGCACACTGGTCGTTTAATGTTTGGCCGGCGCTATAGTGATGGTTTACATCAAGCCATTGAAGCTAAAGAAGGAGTAGCCATTCAACAAGAGTCTCGTACTCTGGCGACCATCTCTTTACAAAATTATTTTAGAATGTATCAAAAATTATCGGGTATGACTGGTACAGCCCTCACCGAGTCAGAAGAATTTAATCAAATTTATCACACTGATGTTTTAGCTATTCCGACCAATGAGCCAGTGATTCGTCAAGATCGACCTGATCAAATTTATAAAAATACAGCGGCCAAATATTCCGCTATTGTCAAAGAAATAGAACGGATTAATGAACTTGGTCAGCCAGTTTTAATTGGTACTCGCTCTATTGAACACAATCAGATTATCGCTAATTTCCTGCGTCGTAAAAAAATTGAACATCAGATTTTAAATGCTAAAAACCACGAAAAAGAAGCTTTTATTATTGCCGATGCTGGTAAAGAAGGAGCAATTACTGTGGCAACTAATATTGCTGGTCGCGGAGTGGATATTGTTTTGGGTGGAGCCAAACCAGAATTAAAAGATTTTCGAAAAAGTCGACTCAGTAAAAAGAAAAGTAAAGTGCCAGCTGCTTTTAAAGATTTGGATTTACCTAGCTCAATTAATCCTGCTAATTACAAGTTGAAGGAATATGCTCAAGCACTGCAGGACTGGAAAAAGGCTCACGACAAAGTGGTCGGGGTTGGTGGTTTAGCGATCATTGGTACTGAACGTCATGAATCTCGACGAATTGATAATCAGTTACGTGGTCGAGCAGGTAGACAAGGAGATCCGGGTAGTTCTCAATTTTTTGTGTCACTCGATGATGAAATCATGCGAATTTTTGGTGGTGAACAAATTGCTAAGGTAATGACTTTCTTACAAATTGAAGAACAGCAAGCCATTGAAAATAGAATGGTGAGTAAAGCCATTGAATCAGCCCAAACCAAGGTTGAATCTTTCTTTTTTGATCAACGCAAACGTCTTGTTGATTTTGACGATGTGATGAATAAACATCGGGAAATTATTTATGCCCGAAGACGTCGACTCTTGGAAGTGGCAACAGTTAGTATCAATAAATCTAACAGTGATGATCAATTGGCTAATCCCATTGTTGACATGAGCGGTCAAGAAACCACTCTCAAAGAGCAAATTTTGGATTATATTAAACAGGAATTAAGTTTTTCTCTGACCAATCATTTGGCCTCAGAAAATCTAGATGCAAATAATTATGATGTGATTATTAAAGATTTTATTAAAATCATTCCTTTTGATGAAGCTTCTCAACAAAGACTTTATAAAAAAATTGTTAAAGAAAATGACCAAGAGCTTTTATTGGATCAATTAATGAAAGTGGTTAATCAAACCTACGAATTGAGAGAAGATAAAATTGGTGAAGCGCTGATGCGGGAATTAGAAAAATTTGTGATTTTATCGACCATAGATGAAAAGTGGATGGATCATCTGGATATGATTGAAGATTTACGTCAAGGCATTTGGTTGCGTGGTGATAAAAATACAGTTTTATCTGAATATAAAAGAGAAGCTTTTAAAATGTTTGAGGATTTAATCATTAATATTCAGAGTACTGTAGCGGCTAGGATTTTTAGGATTCAACCGATAGTCCAACAAGCAACTATGCCTCAAAATATTCAATTAGGTAAAGTTGATTCCCAAGCAGCCAATTTAATGCAGGCTGTTAGTCAAGATCCAAGTCAAAAAAGGGCTACTAGTTCTCAAATACATAAAACTGCAGGTGATAGCAATGATTTGGCTAGAATTTTGGCCGGAACAAACATTAATGCCAGCTCGCAAACAAATAAAACAACTCCAGTCAATAATCCCTCAGTGAAAGCTGAAAAAATTGGTCGCAATGATCCTTGCCCCTGTGGTTCTGGTTTAAAATATAAAAAATGTGGATTGATTAACGCTAAAGAACATAGAGCATAATTAACTATGCCAGAACTACCAGAAGTTGAATCTTTAAGAAAAAATCTATCTCAAGTGCTTTTGCAAAAAAGAATTGACAATATTCAATTGCTGCGACAAAAAAGTTTTCCAAAATTTGCGGAGAAAAAAAGCATATTAATTGGTCAACGATTTGTGGAGATTAGACGGCGAGCCAAAATTCTTGATTTAGTACTTGGTAATAGTCTGCACTTGTTAGTTCACTTAAAAATGACCGGTCAATTAATCTTTGTTGATAAAGAGGGGCAAAGATTTGGCGGTGGTCACCCAACAGCTGATTGGGTTAATGATTTACCTAGCAAGCACACTCGAGTAATTTTTGATTTACTAGATGAAGAAGATAAGGTTAGTCAACTTTTCTTTAATGATATGAGAGTTTTTGGTTGGCTGAAAGTAAAAACTCAAGATAAAGTTTTTCAGGAATTTGCTAAATATGGTCCAGATATTAATGATGATCAATTAAGCGTTAAATATCTTTTAGAAAAAGCAAAAAATCGCCAAATAAGCATTAAGCAATTTATTATGGACAATCAAGTTTTGGCTGGTGTGGGTAATATTTATGCTAACGAGGCTTTGTTTAGAGCTAAAATCTCACCTTTGCGTAAAGCTAATAGTCTAAGTAAAAGAGAAATGTCAAGATTATTATTGGAAATGCGCCAAATTATTGATGCGGCGATTATTTCAGGTGGTACCACTTTTGATGGTCACTACGTTGGTATTGATGGTTTAGCAGGTTCTTTTCAAGATCAATTAGAGGTGTATGGTCAAGAAAGCCAAATTTGTCCCCACTGTGGTAAAGATTTTAGAATTAAAAGAATTAAGTTGGGTGGCAGAAGTAGCTTTTATTGTGAACACTGTCAGCGTTAATGACTAAGTAATTTTTTCTTTTTTTTCAAGAGCAATAGGGTTTTTTTAAGAATGGCTTGACTATCTAATTGATATTTTTGTAATAATTGCTGTGCTTGTCCTGATTCACCAAAAGTATTATTTACAGCGATAAACTCTGTAACGAGAGGTTTAGTTAATTGTTTAGCAGTTTCATTAATTAATTGATGAGCTAGATAAGCATTAAAACCAGAACCAAGCTGTTCTTCACTCAAGACTAATAAAGCTTGAGTTTTTTGACAACTAGCCAAAATAGTCTTTAAGTCTAAAGGTTGCAGAGAAATTAAGTTAATTAATTCTGCATCAATCTTCAATTGTTGAAGTTTCAAACAAGCCCGAATTGCTTCATGAGTGAGAACACCAGTGCTAACAATGGTGATATCTTTACCCGTGGTAAGCAATTGAGCTTTGTTAAGGTCAAATTTTTTAGAATCGTCTACTCTATTATTTAAAGCTGTTAATAAAAATTCTAAATTAGAAACAGCCAGGCGACTTAATCGTAGATAACTTGGACCCCATGTTTGAGCTAAAGCTAAAGTTGCTAATTGAGCTTGTTTGGCATCTGCCGGTGAGATAACCCGCATGTTTGGTAAAGACATCATTAGACTTAGATCTTCTAAGCATTGATGAAAAGCTCCATCTTCGCCTGTCACCAAACCGGCATGTCCGCCGACAATTTTCACATTGAGTTTGGAATAGGCTATGTTCCTAATTTGATCAAAATTTCTTGATGGATTGAATGAAGCAAAGCTAGTAGCAAACGGAATTTTACCAGCTAAACTGAGACCAGCAGCGACACCAATCATGTTTTGTTCAGCCACTCCACATTCGATATATCGACTGGGAAATAATTTTTTAAATTCAGTTAGCTTTAAAGAATCACTTAAGTCAGCAGATAGAGCTACTACTTGAGAATTATTATGAGCCGCTTTGACTAAGCCAGCAGCAAAACCATCTCTCGTAGCTAGTAATTGTTGTTTGGTCATTTTAATGTTTGTTTTTTTATTTTTAATTCTTGCATAGCACTTTCAAACTCTTTTTTGTTTGGTGCTCGTCCGTGCCAATGATAATCATTTTCCATAAAAGACACTCCTTTTCCTGGAATACTATGAGCAATAATGGCCACCGCTTGTGTCTTATTGTTTTTAGCTTCTTGGAGTTTTTTTTGTAAATCAATAAAATCGTGGGCATCAACTTCTAAAACACGCAAGCCAAAGGCTATCAGTTTTAATTTTAAATCTCCAAGGGACATGATTTCTTTGGTTTTCCCCGAAATTTGAACTCGATTGTCATCAATAATAAAAGTTAAATTTTTGAGTTGGTGATGGGTGGCAAACATGTAAGCTTCCCAAGTTTGTCCTTCCTGCTGTTCTGCATCGCTTAATAGACAGAAAAGGTGATTTTTTTTGTGATCCATTGCTAGTCCATAAGCTAGACCCGCTGCTTGAGAGCTACCATGACCCAAAGATCCAGATGTAATTTCGACTCCAGGCAAAGTTTTTTGATCAATTTTTAGATTATCCATTAACAAATGGGGATGGCCCTGTAAGCGACTATTAATTTGTCTAAAAGTTTCCAACTCTACTCTAGGGAAATATTTTTCTTGAGCCAAGACAGCATAAAGAGCAGGACAAATGTGACCATTAGATAAGAAAAAATAATCACGCTTTTCCCAATTAGGTCTTTTAGAATCATGACGTAGAATATTTGTGGCAAAAAGGGTTAATATCAAATCAATCATTCCCAAGCTGCCAGCTGGATGCCCGCTCTGGGCTTGGTAGATCATTGCTAAAATATCTTGTCTGAGGTTAAAAGCAATTTTTTGCAATTGGGCAGTTTCAGTAATTTTCATTGTTTATTTTAACAATTCTTCAATTTTTTTTGCTAAAGACTCATTCCAGTCTACTTGATAGGGCAAATTAATTTTTTCGGCTTTCCCTCCATTGGGAATAATAATCACAATGTGTTTTTTGCCGAGATTAGCTTTTAGTAGTTTGCCTAGTTTAGTTAGAGTTTCTTTACTGGTTTTTCTCGGTACAAAAATTTCTTGGAAATTGGCTTGATTTTTCTGGGGCAAAGCAGTGTTGGGTAAAGAAATTTTTTCGGCAATTAATTTCAATTCGCCATCTCGATTTTGGATTTTAGCTCTTAGTAAAATGACACTATCTTCATTAAGCTGACCGATCCATTTTTGATAAAGTTTGGGAAAAATTAAAAATTCAATTTTGCCAGTGGTGTCTTCTAAATTAGCAAAAGCCATTTTTCTGCCATTTTTGGTAGTCACTTCTTTAAATTGAGTAATCACTCCACCAAAAAGAAAAATTTGATCTTGATTAAGATCAGGATCAATTTCAGCAATCTTCATATTGGTTCTTTTATTCAAGATTTGCATAGTATCAGCCAAAGGATGACTGGTTAAATAAACACCTAATAATTCTTTTTCGAAGGATAAAAGTTCTGGCTTGGGATATTCTTCTAATTCCACAAAATTGTCAGTAATTTGTGTACTTTGACTATCAACATTAGCAAATAGATTGTCTTGCCCATCTATTTCTGAACTATATTGTTCGGCAGTTTGGCGGATTTGTTCTAAATTTTCCAACATTGAAGAGCGACTGGCAAAACGATCCATTGCTCCGACTTTTACCAAACTTTCTATAGTTTTTTTATTGACTTTGCGATTACTAGTGCTTTGTAGAAAATGAGTAAATGATTGAAATTTTTTTTCTTTTTGCCTTACAACTAAAATATTTTCAATAGCTGCAGTGCCTACATGTTTGATGGCGTTTAAGCCAAAACGAATGGCTAACCCTCCCGCAGATTTAGCATCTTTCTCAATGGTGAAATCTTTATCAGATAAATTAATATCTGGTGCTAAAATTTTAATGCCCATTTGTCGACAGTTATCGATAGTAATAGCAATTTTTTCATCTCGATTCATTGAGTGGGAACTAGATTCAACACTCATCACCGCTGTCATATATTCCACGGGATAATTGGCTTTTAACCAAGCGGTTTGATAAGCAATCATGGCATAGCTGGCAGCGTGAGATTTATTAAAACCGTAATTGGCAAAAGCTTCAATAAATCCCCAAACTCGTTCGGCAGTTGCTTTTTTATATCCTTTGGCGACCGATTGTTTAATAAAGCGGTTCTTGTTAGTATCAAGAAGTTTCTTTTTCTTTTTACCAATAGCTCGACGCAAGATATCTGCTTCACCTAAACTATAACCTGCCATATAGTTAACAATTTCTAAAATTTGCTCCTGGTAAACCATGATGCCGTAGGTTTCTTTTAAAAAAGGTTCGAGTGACGGATGAGGATATTCAATAATTTCCGGGTTGTGTTTACCCTCAATAAAACGAGGGATAAGATCCATAGGTCCTGGTCGATAAAGAGCAACCATAGCGGTGATGTCTGAAAATTTATTAGGTTTCAAACTCTTAGCAATTCGCCTCATTCCCCCTGATTCCAATTGAAAAACGCCGGTGGTGTCACCACTAGCCAACAACTTGAAAGTTTTTTGATCCTCTAGGGATATTTCGTCAATATAAATGTTTTCTTTTTTATATTTTTTAATTAAGGCTAAAGCCTCTTGAATAATGGATAAATTTCTCAGCCCCAACAGATCAAATTTTAGTAAGCCAATGGCATCATCATTAACGTTGCAGTCAAGTGAGTACATATCTAATTGAGTCAGTGTTTTACCAGAGCGCGAATCTTTTTGAATTGGTGTGTAATTGGAGAGTGGTTTATCAGCAATAATAACTGCACAAGCATGCATCCCAGCTTGGCGGATAGTCCCTTCAACTTTCATTGCTAAATCTAACAATTTTCTAAATTTACTCTGTTGGTAATAATTACCCAGCTCTGGAACAGTATTGATGGCCTGTTTAATCGACACACGTCGACCAGGATCATTGGGAATTAATTTAGCAATTTTATCAGGTTCTTCATAAGGCATACCTAGTACTCGACCAATATCACGAACTGCCACTCTAGCCTCCATCCGACCAAAGGTGATGACAGCGGCCACGTGATCTTCTCCGTATTTATCAGCCACATATTTCAAAACCTCGTCTCGTTTAATATCAGCAAAATCAATATCAATATCTGGAGGAGTTGGTCGTTCTGGATTTAAAAAGCGCTCAAAAGGCAAACCATGTTCTAAAGGATTTAAAGTGGTGATATTTAAACAATATGATACTAAAGACCCAGCAGCACTGCCTCGTCCTGGACCGACAGCAATTTCTTCTTTTTTTGCCCAATTAACAAAATCTTGAGTAATTAAAAAGTAAGCTGGGTAGCCTTTATCATTAATAATTTTAATTTCATAATCCAAACGTTCTTTAATTTCTTTAGTAATTTTTTTAAATTTTTTCTTAGCTGCTTGATAAACGATTTTTTCTAGATAGCTAGCATAATTTTCTCCCTTAGGCAATTCAAAAGTGGGAAAAATTAAATTACCAGTAGGAATTTCAAGCTCACATTGATCAGCAATTTTTTTAGTATTAATGATTGCTTCAGGAATATCATTAAAAGCTTCAATCATTTCCTGACTAGATTTGAAATAAAAGTCTGGCATATCAATCATTTTCAGTCTCTTTTTATCACTAATCAAACGTCTTGTTTGTACACACAATAACGCATCTTGGGCTTCAGCGTCTTCTTTGCCCAAATAGTGTGAATCATTGCTAGCTACTAGTGGCAACTTGAGTTGTCTAGCAATCTTAATTAATTTTTTACTAAGTTCATAACTTTCAGCTACATGAGGATGTCTCTGAATTTCTAAATAAAAACGGTTTTTAAAAATTTGTTGATATTTTTTAAATAATTCTATAGCCTCAGCTTCTTTATCGGCCAATAATAAACGACTGGTGTAACTACTCATACAACCACTAAGCATGATAAGGCCCTTGTTGTATTTTTCTAACAACTCATGATCAATACGTGGTTTATAAGAGAAACCTTCAAAATTTGCTAATGATATTAATTTCATTAAGTTTTGGTAGCCAGTGAAATTTTTGGCTAACAGGGTTAAGTGGGATTGATCACTACCTATTTTGATTTGTTTATCAAAACGGGAATTTTTGGCCAAATAAAGCTCTGCGCCAATAATAGCCTTGAGATTTGCTTCTTTGCAAGCATTATAAAAAACAATATGACCATACATGTTACCGTGATCAGTAATGGCTAGGGCTTCTTGACCAAATTTTTTAGCTCTGTTGATTAAATCAGGGATTTTACTCAAACCATCTAAAATTGAATATTCAGTGTGAGTGTGGAGATGAACAAAGTCTTTGTTTTGCAGAGCCATATCTAGATTTTAGTATATCTTATTTTGAAAAACTTTTGTTTGCTTAAACTGAGTTGTTCAATTGATCAAGTAAAACTTTTTTGATTAAATTGACATCAACTTTTTTGGCAATTTTTTTTGTGCTTTGACCAATTAAGAAAGCTAAAACTTCAGTTTTTCCCGATTGATATTTTTTCACCGCATCTAAGTTTTCTTGAAGAACTTCTTTGATTAATTTTTCAATATTTTCTAATCTAATTTCTTCTACCGCGTCGATTTGTTTGAGCTGTTCAATAATTGTATGTGGGTCACTAGACAGTTGATAGTCAATTTTTTTGTTTAAAAGCGCATTAATAATTTTTTTACTTTCAACTTTTTCTTTTTTGGCCAATATTAATAATTGTTCAAAAAATTGAGCTCGTTTTTTACTTTTTACCAAGCGCTTGGTTAAATCTGAGTTTAACTGATATTCCTGACACAACCGTTTTGCATATTCAGCTGGAAGTTCAGGTAATGTTTTTTTGATTTGAGCAATTGCTGCACTAGTAAATGTAATTGGTGGAAGATCTGGATCAGGAAAATAACGATAATCTTGAGCCTCTTCTTTGCTTCTTTGACTAAAAGTTTTACCAGATTTAGCATTAAAACCTCTAGTTTCTTGAACGGGAATTTGGCCCTGATCTAGTAATTTAGCTTGACGCTCTATTTCGTAGTTAATAGCCATTTCCATGAAGCGAAATGAATTAATGTTTTTACATTCCACTTTATAATTGGGCAAAAAATCTTGAGGATCAGTTGTTTTTTTGAGGGAAATATTGGCTTCGAGACGCATCCCGCCTTTTTCCATATCGCAATCAGCTACGTCCAAATAGCGCAAAATCTGTCTGAGTTGTTGTGCGTATTCTTTGGCTTGTTGAGCATTTTTGAGATCGGTTTCAGTGACAATTTCTACCAACGGCACTCCCGAGCGGTTAAAATCGATTAAGGTTTGCTTGTTTTGATGAATTAATTTAGCTGTATCCTCTTCCAGATGAATACGATGAATGCGGACTCGACCCTGGCTAGTATCTAAAAACCCGTCATGACAAAAAGGAATATCATATTGGCTAATCTGATAACCCTTGGGCAAATCTGGATAAAAATAATTTTTTCGATCAAATTTAGAGAATAAATTAATCTGACAATTGAGAGCCAAACCAATTTTAATGGTCCACTCAATGGCCGTTTTATTAGCTAGAGGTAGTCCCCCAGGCATGCCTAAACACACCGGACAAGTGTGAATGTTAGGTTTTTTAGCACCGAAAGGATCATTTTTACAAGCACAAAACATTTTTGATTTAGTTTTGAGTTCGCTGTGAATTTCTAAACCACACACTAGCTGGTAATTATTTTTTGACATTAACGATTTCTCCAACTGTTCCATTGGGTATTTTTTTCGAAGGCATCAGCCACTTTAATTACTAAATCTTCTCGCCACATTGGTGCGACAAAATTAGCTCCCAAAAATAAATTACTTTGCGGATCGCGATAATAAGGCACACTGATTCCTGGTAATCCACTCACGGAACTAGCTTCAAGCAACATGTCTTCTAGTTCGCCAAACATTGGCGAATCGGCAGAAGCGCCTAGTTTTTTCGCAAAACCAGGGGAAGTAGGGCTAACTAAGACATCATATTGTTTAAATAATTTGGCAAAATCATTTAAATAAAGAGTACGAACCTTTTGAGCTAAATTGTAATATTGATCAGCATAGCCCTTAGACAAAGTAAAAGTACCAAGCATGATTCGTCTTTTTGCTTCATCACCAAAAAAAGCTCGATTTCTGCCATAACGCACGCCATCAAAACGAGCTAAATTGCTACTCACTTCGGCTCGTTGCACTACGGTGTAAACACCAATAGCGAAGTGAGGATCAAGAGCTTGAGCTTTTTCTACCTTAGCTCCTAGTTGACTCAAAATTGCTAACTCTTGAGCTAATTTTTCATTAGCTTTTTCTACTCCTGCAACATCATGATAAATTACACCAATTTTTAGATTTTTAATGTCTTGATCTAAAAAGCTAGTAAAATCTGGGGCTGGGTCTTGATTGCAGGTAGCATCTCGGGGATCTGGTCCAGCAAAAGTGTTTAGTACCAGACAGGCATCTTCGACAGTTTTGGTAATTACGCCAGGACTATCAGTGGAAGAAGCCATAGCAACAACTCCAAAACGACTGACACGGCCATAGCTCGGTTTTAAACCAACTGTGCCACACCAAGCCGCAGGCTGTCTAATTGAACCGGCAGTTTCACTACCAATGGCTGCTAGACACAAATCCGCTGCCACTGCCGCGGCGCTGCCACCAGAAGATCCCCCAGGTAAATGATCGGGGTTGCGTGGATTTAATGTGGGACCAAAATCACTAGTTTCAGTTGAAGAACCATGCGCCCAAGCATCCATATTGGTTTTGCCAACAATCACTCCACCAGCTTTTTGTAAACGTTTGGTGACTGTTGATTCATATTGAGGAGTAAAATTTTCCAAAATTTTTGAAGAAGCAGTAGTTGGCAAAACTTTTGTACAAAAATTATCTTTAATTGCGATAGGTAAACCTTTGAGTTGAGTATTTTTAACTAATGTTGCTTCTTGGTGTGCCTGATTATTGAGATTTAAATAGATGTTATAAATTTTATTTTTTTCTTGAATGTTTAAATTTAAATCTCGATACAAATCATCAAGGCTTAATGAATTGTTAGCTAAGGCATCGAGGGCTTCTTTGATGGTGAGTTGATTAAAAGTCATGTTATTGATTATTCAATTAATTATCTTCACTGGCTAAAACCTGAGGCACGACAAAAAATCCATTTTTTTGATGTGGTGCATTGGCGAGAGCTTCTGTTTGAGTAAAACTCAAACTTTCATCGACCTCATCGTTTCTTGTTACATTTTTAAAACCAGTGACTTGGTGGGTGGTCTCCACCTGACTAACATCTGCAGATTTCAATTGATCAACAACAGTTAGAGTTTCAGCAAAGTCTTTAGCCAATTGTCGACTCTCCGCGTCACTAATTGGAATGTGTGCAAGCTCTGCAATGTGTTTGACTTGATTTTGATCTACTAGTTTTTTTGACACAATATGAATTAGTTTAGCAGAATTCGTAGCTTTTTTAAGAAGGAATTAGCTGTTTTGGGTGCTAATTGCCCTGAGTGCCGCTACTCTCTCAGCCACTGGTGGATGGGTCTGAAAAAGTTTTTTAAAAGTGGCAACTCCACCTTTAATATTTTTTAAAGGATCACTGATGTATAAATGAGCGGTAGCTTTATTAGCGACCTCTAAAGGTTCTTGATCCTGACTAATTTTGATTAAAGCTTTCGCTAAACCCTCGGGATTTTTAGTGATGGCGGCAGCATTTGCATCGGCTAAAAATTCATAACGACGAGAAATAGCTAACTTGATTAATTGACTGATAATTGGTGCCAGAATTGCCATCACAATAGCTAAAAAGAAAAAGATTAAATCCAATTGGCTATGATCATCATCTCTTTTTCTCCGGCCATAGACTGAACTGCGCAATACCCAATCACCAAGCAGAGCAATTGAGCCAACCAAGACCGACACAATCGACATCAACAAAATATCATAATTTTTAATGTGGCCAATTTCATGAGCAATTACTCCCTCGAGTTCACTACGGTTGAGTCTGGTTAATAAACCAGTAGTTGCACAGATCACAGCATGTTTGGGGTTACGACCAGTAGCAAAAGCATTCATGGCGCTGTCTTCAATTACATACAGCTTGGGCATTGGCAAGCGTTGGTTGTTAACAATATTTTCAGCAACCGTGTAAAAATCAAAATGTTCTTGACGGTTGGCTGGTTTGGCTCTCGAAATAGTGAGTACAATTTTATCTGAAAAATAATAACTAAAAAAACTAGTGAATCCAGAGAAAATTAAAGCTGCACCTACGATGGACAATGGGTAATCAAAACCAACGGCAATAATATAACTAACCACCGTAATAAATAAAACAAAAAAGATCATCACCAACAAGGATCGACGTTTATTACTCGCCACCAATTGATAATGAGTCATAAGTCAATTATTCCTCTCATTGAATTTTATAATTTTGCTTAAGCTAGAACAGAAATTAAAGATCTACCTTAGGAGTCTTCATTTCTGCCTCACTAACACTGACGTGTTCGCCAGTCATGGCGGTTTCTAAGCCCTTTTCCTCTTTGAAGCCAAATATACCAGCCACAATATTGGATGGGAACACAACTAGTTTTTCATTGTAGCTTTGAGATAAATCAATCACGCTACGTCTAGCATAAGTCAGTTTGTCGGCTGTATCAGTTAATTCATCCATAAATTTAGTAATGGCTTCATTAGCTTTAAGCTCTGGGTTGCTTTCAACCAAGACTTGAATTTGTGGAATTAAGTTTTGAATATCAGTGATAGCTTGATTAATATCGGCGCTTTTACCCGTTTTTTCTGCTTTCACGGTGGATTTACGAGCCTCAGTTAACATTTGATAAATGCCTTTTTCGTGTTTCAACTGACCTTTGACGGCATTTTCTAAGCTAGGAATTAAACCAGCTTGTCGTTTTAATTGATTACCAATTTCTTGAATACTAGCTTTAATTTGGGTTTTGAGACGTTGTAATCCGTTGTAAACGCCCATCACATAAAAGGCGATAAGAACTACTGCTATTAAAATATATATGATCATAAAATTCCTTTCTTTCTATTTTCCATTATAGCTTATTTTACAATTTTTGGCTTGTTTATTGCAGTTTTCTCGATTTCCTTTTATAATCCAAGCGCAGATTAAAATGGCCCTGTGGTGTAGTTGGTTAACATATCTCCCTGTCACGGAGAAGATCGCCGGTTCGAGCCCGGTCGGGGTCGCCAGTTAAAAAACAATTAAGCTTTTATTTTATTAATTTCCATTGCTTCTTTGATAAAAAAATCTATCTCGTCAGATTCAATTATGATGCCGGAACTAGTGGCCATCTCATTCCAAACTGTTTCTCCGTGTCTAACTAGGTAGAATCGACGATAATTATTTTGTTTAATCATAATTAGATTTTGTCATCATCTGATTAATTAAGTTTAAAAAATGCTAAAATATAATTCAAGCGACCGTAGTTCAGCGGTAGAATGCTAGCTTCCCAAGCTGGAGGTGAGGGTTCGACTCCCTTCGGTCGCTCCAGTTGCTAAGTTGTTTAACAAGAACAAACTAATTTGTAAGCCACGCGCCAAAGTAGCTCAGCTGGCTAGAGCAGCGGTATCGTAAACCGCAGGTCGTGGGTTCGATTCCCACCTTTGGCTCATTTAATGATTTAGCTTTATGTTATGATTAAATTAATTAAATATGCCACGATCACATCGTTACTCTGCTATTTATAAAAACAGTCGCCAAGCCAAAAGAGGTAGTTCTCGCTTGTTAAAAAAACAAGAAAAAGAAATGCGTCAACAAACCTTCTTTTTTATTTTTTTGTCGATTGCTTTATTGTTGCTGTTTATTTTTATTATTGTTCCCAACTTAATCAGATTGTTCTTTAATTTTTTTAATAATGACCAGACTGCGACGATGGAAGACAATGTACCTCCCACGGTACCAATTTTATTTGAAGTGCCTCCTGAAGCAACTTTTAGTGCCCAACTAAAATTGGATGGCTATGCCGATCCTAATTCAAAAGTGGTTTATGTTTTAAATGGTGATCAAGTGGAAGAAGACGAGGTGACTGAAGAAGGTCAATTTAGTCAAGAAATTCAATTAGAAAAAGGAGAAAACCAACTAACTATTTATGCAGTTAATGAATCGGGTACTGAATCTTTGCAAAGTAAAAGCTATCAAATCATTTTTGATGATGAACCGCCGACAATTAACATCGTCGAGCCAGAACCAGATAGCGTGATTGAATTGAAGCGCAATCGTAACACTAGCGTTAGTGGTGAAACCGAGCCACTCTCTAAAGTTTATCTCAATGATCGTCTGATAATGGTGGATGGAAGTGGCCAATTTCATAGCACTTACTATTTGGATGAAGGAGACAATACTTTAAATTTTGTTGCTATTGATCCGGCCGGCAATCGTAGTGAATTAGAGATTAAAGTTAAATTTCTTAATAACTAAAGATAAAAACCCCAAAACAATAAATTAATAAAAGCCTGACTCAAATTGTTATTAAATAAACTATGAGTTAATAGGGCGATTAGTAGGCCTAATTGCCAGTGCCGATCTTTGCGAGTTTGTTTATGAACTTCTCTTGTTAAGAGGATAATTATTAAACAGGTGCCGAAGATACCAAAACCGTTATACAGAAAAATCAAGAAATTATCGGCAAAACGCGCGTGACTAATGAGATCTTCTTTATTGACTTGGTAATGAGGATGAAAAGGTCCTTGACCAAAAATTATAGCCAAACCTTGATTATTGTTGAGAGATTGTTGAGCGCTAATTATTCTGGCATTGATTGAACTAGTGCGCTCTAGTTTTACTCCTTCCCCTCCAGATTTTTTGGGTAATAAGGGTATAAAAATAACGAATAAAACTAAGCTGATACTGATTAATCGACGTTGAGCTTGTTGACTGTGAAAAAATAGATAACTACCAGCCAACATTAAGCTTAGATAACTTGCTCGAGAATAACTAAGAGCTAGGGCAATTAAAAATATCAGACTCAAAAAAATATTTTCTTTTTTTAGCTGAGTGTGATTGGTGTAGTAAAGCCAATTAAGAACCAGAATTAGTCCAGTAAAATTAGGATCTAAAAGTGGGCCAGCTAGTCGATAAAAATGATCATCAAAACCCAAATAATAAAGACTAGTTAGATCGGGTAAGAAAAAGTATTGTATAAAAGCTAGAATAAGCATCAATAGTGAGGCTTGTAAAAAAACATGCACGATTTTTTTTTGGCCAAAATTTTTTTTCAATAATAAAATAAATACAAAATAAGCTATAGCTCTAGCTAAATATAATAAACTGTTAAAGATAAATTGTTTTTGCCAAATAGCGAAAACAACGGCTGCAAAAATGTTGAAAAATAATAGTAAAAATATTTTTTTATTAAATTTTTTTATTTTTTTCAAATTTTGAATAATTATTTTTAATTCTCTAAAATTAAATAACAGGTAAGTAATGACTAAAAAATCATGCAAATAAATAGTTAAATATTGGTTGAGTTGAATTCTGCCCAATTCTCCGCCAGCAAAGACTAGTAATAAGCTAATTAAGAAAATATTTCTCATAAAGATAAACTCTGACTAACAGGGAATGCAGACTCATCATCACTGCATAACTTAGACCAGCAAAACCATCAAGTAGCCCTAATTTGAATAAATAATTAAGCAAAAACTTGCCGCTGGGATAAATTAACAATTCAAAGTAGATTTTGACTTTTGTATAGGGGATATTTTTTGTAAAACGATAATTAACTTCCAGTTGAGCGTAATTGTTAATGGTTTTTAAGAAACCACTTAGATGTTGATGAGGAAAGTGCTTAATCACTAAGGAACTCTGTCCTACTCGACCAGTAATTTGGGGAACCTCATGCACCTGGCGCTGATATTGAATCATGTTGGTTTTGGCTAAGCGCACGACAAAATAGTTGCCCGTTTCACCAAAGCGCATTTTTTGTCCATGAAAATAATCCACTCTTTTTAATCGATAAGCGTCAATCTGATCGCTATTTATCAAGTGATTAATTTTGTACCAGTCTTTTTTACTTAGGATTTCGTCACTATCGAGAAACATCAACCAAGTTGTGTGAACTGCTTTAATAGCTTGATTGCGCACGTTAGCAAAATTTTTAACTGGATTTTTTCTAATGATAAGACGGCAATGAATATCGGGATTAAGTTTTTTTAATTTTTTTTCTAAATGAGGCCAGTGATTATTAGTTTCTTGATCGATAACAATAACTTCTTGAGCACAAGCCGCGCTAAGTAGGGCTTGTTCAAACATGCGATCGTGACGATCATTTAAAATAATAATGCTTAAATTTTTAATTAACATGGAGTTTTTTTAAGGACAAGAAACTAATTGGCAGGCTAATCACTCTAGCCAATAAAATGCCCAAACAAGCACCATATAGGCCATAACTTGGAGTTAAAATTATAATTCCTGTGACCATAAGGACCAGGGAGATAAATAGGTGAAAATTCATTGGTAAATATCTTTTTTGAGCAATGAGTAGTGCGTAAACAATGTTGGACAGACTATGAACCAAACCGGCCAACACTAAAACAGCCAAAATATGACTGGCCTCTAGCCATTGTTCACCTAAAATTAAATTAATAAAGAAATTGGGCCAGATAATTAGTGGCAAACTAAAAGCAAGACCAATTATAAAAGTACTAAAAATAGATTTGTTAAAAGCTCGTTTTAATCTGTGCTGTTCTTGCTCTTGATGCAAGTTGGCAAAAACTGGCATTAAGCCATGATGGGCAGATTTAGAAAGCTCATAATTGACTTTATGGCTAAGAGAATAAGCATTGTGATAAATACCGAGTTGATAAGCATTAAGGAGCTTGCCAATTATAAAGTCATCAGCATTATCGTTTAAATAAGCTAGGAAACTAGCTAACATTAAAGATTTGGCGTTGTGAAAAATATAGCGCGCACGACGAGCTTGATAATTAAATTTGGGTCGTTGCTGATTCATGATGAAGGAAATTACAACTTCTATAACTGCCGCCAAAATTACCCCAATCACCAAGGCCCAAACTGATCTGAGCAAAAACGCCAGAGTAATTTGTAATAGCACTTCAGCACTCAAATGGATGGCATTGTACAAGCCTTCCTTGGCAAAATGAAAATTTTTCTGCCACTGTGCAATGGCTGGATTAATAAAACCTTTAATAATTGGAATCAGGGTAGCTACACTAATTAAGGGTAAAAGTAATTGTTCTTGGTAGAAATTACTCATAATAAAAGCTAAAAATAGCATTATTAAGGCAATCACAAAACCGCGAATAATCGCTATTACCCAAGCAGTATTTAAAAAATAACTAATGTCTTTTTTGGATTGGACAATAGTAGTGTTAATGCCGGTTTGAGTGAAGCTTTCGGTTAAGCCGACGGCAATCATAACTAGAGAAAAAAGTCCAAAATCAGTTGGCTTGAGTAATCTCGCCAACACAATAATTTTGACAAAGTTTAAAAAGAAAATAAAAACTTTTTGTAAACTTTGAATGGAAAAGCCTGCGATTGCGTGTTGTTTATAACCCATAGCCTCATTATAAAGCAATCTTTTCCGCTTGCCAGCTAGTGAACATCGGCGTTAGAATGAAAGATTATGGCAAAGTTTTTAAACAAAATTGCGGGTGGTTTCTTAGATTTGGTAGAAACAGTCGCAATTTCACTCTCAATTTTTTTAGTGGTTTATTTATTTTTGATGCAACCTCATCAGGTTAATGGGCAGTCAATGATTCCTAATTTTCAAGATGCTGAACACGTGATGACTGATAAAATAACTTATAAATTCAGAGAACCAGTCAGAGGTGAGATTGTTGTCTTTCATGCTCCGCCTGCCGCTGGCTGTGTAGAGGGAACGGGCTGTGATTTTATCAAGAGAATTATTGCTGTTCCTGGTGACCGAGTAGCAGTGAGAGACAATGCTATTTGGATTAATGACAATAAATTACCCGAGCCATATATTCCGGCTGATTTTACAATTGCTCCAGGGAGAGCCACTCTTGATCAAGAGTTATATTTGGGTCCAGACGAATACTTTGTTGCTGGTGATAATCGTCCTAATTCGAGTGACTCACGATCTTGGGGGGCAATACAAAAAGACGATATAGTTGGTCGAGTGTTCTTGCGTTATTGGCCTCCAAAAGAAATAAGCCTAATTAAAAAAGCTGATTATCCAGCTGGTTTTTAATTGCCTACTTTTTGTCTCTTTTTTATTTGTTAATCATTTTGTATATTACCCTTGAGAAATTACTTATAAAACAAGTACAATAAGTAATAATGACAAAACATCAAAGCTTGTTGAAAAAACGTTTTCCAGATATTAATTGGTCTTTTGCCCTACCATTGGCCAAACTTAGTTATTTTAAATTAGGTGGGCCAGCTGAAATTTTTTATAAAATTGACAATGTTGAGCTCTTAAAGCAAATTTTAAGATTTTGTTATGAGAAAAATATACCTTGGATTATTGTAGGTGGTTTGAGCAACGTGGTGATAGCTGATGCTGGGGTGCCGGGCTTAGTGTTAGAGATGGCGTGCAAGGGTTTTCAAGTCTTAAAAGACGAGCCTGATAGCGTTTTAATCAGGGCTGAAGCTGGGATGAAAACCAGCCAATTGGTGAATAAATCGGCTTATTTAAATGCCACAGGTTTAGAAGGTTTGATCGGAGTACCAGGAACAGTGGGTGGAGCTATTTATAATAATGCCCATTATTTAGATTTTTTAATCGCTGATTGTGTCCAAGAAATTACAACTTTTCATGTGAAAAACAATAAAGAAATAATATTTTCACGTGAAAATGCTAATTTTGCTTATGATCAATCAATTTTTCAAGAGGACAAACAATTGGTAATTTTATCTGCTACTTTTTTCTTAAAAAAAGCTGATCCAGTTTTGATTAAAGAAAAAATAGCAGCAGCTCAAGCTCGACGTTTAGCAGATCAACCTCTTAATTTACCTAGTTCTGGCTGTATTTTCCAAAATCCCCCAAACACTAAACATCTAAAAAAACTCTTTCCCCAATTTGCTAAGCAAGAATTTATTCCAGCAGGTTTTTTAATTGATCGGGCTGGTTTTAAAAATCAACAAGAGGGAGCTATTGTCGTGAGTGATAAACACGCCGCTTTTCTAGTCAATAAAAGTGAGCAATTGAATATTCCAGCCTCAAGCACTGATTTAAAAAAATTGATTAAAAAAATTCAAGCAGAGATAAAAGCTAAATTTCAAGTAGAATTAAAGGAAGAAGTCTTTTATTTAGGTAAAGATTAATAGAGAAAGTTTATATGAGCTCAAATTCTGCGGCCGCTTTTTATATTCAAGGTAATACTCCTCTGCATGGTAGTGTGAGAGTGGGTGGGGCCAAAAATGCCTCATACAAATTGATGATTGCTTCGCTTTTGGCTAGCAGTGAAAGTCGATTATTAAATTTACCTGATATCGCGGATGTAGACATGGTTAAAAAAATTATTAATGAGTTGGGTGCTCGAGCGTATAGTGCTGGCGAGTATACTCTGTTGATTGATCCTCAAAATTTTCGTTTTAGTCACGTTGATGGTCAATATGGTAAACGCTCACGAGCGTCATCGTTATTTTTGCCGGTGCTCTTAGCCAAATTTGGTGAAGCAACTATTCCACTGCCCGGTGGAGATCAAATTGGCAAGCGACCTCTTGATCGACATATGCATGGTTTAGAAAAAATGGGTGTCGTCTTTGCGCAAAATGGAGATATGTTGGAGGCTAAAATCGCTACCAATAGGCCAAATAAAAGATTAAAAGCTTGTCATTATCAATTTGAAAAAAATACTCATACTGGGACAGAAACTTTGATTATGGCAGCGACTTTGGCTGATGGTAAAACTATTTTGGAAAATGCTGCCTTGGAACCAGAAATTGATGATTTAATAGCTTTTTTAAATACCATGGGAGCTAAAATTCGTCGTCGTTCTTTTCGTAAAATTGAAATAGAAGGTGTGGAGCGTTTACACGGGGCAATCCATCGGGTGATGCCGGATCGTAATGAAGCCGTCAGTTATGCCTGTGCAGCGATTATCACCAGAGGAGATATTGTGGTAGAAAATGCTTTACACCAAGACCTAACTGCTTTTTTGGAAAAATTAGATGAAGTTGGTGCTGGTTATGAAATTGGTAGTTATGGAATTCGCTTTTTTTATAAAGGAGCTCTTCAAGCAACTGATATTGAAACAGAAATTCATCCTGGTTTTATGACTGATTGGCAACCTTTGTTTGCTACTCTACTCTGTCAAGCTCATGGTGAAAGTATCGTTCATGAAACGGTCATGCAGAGCCGTTTTCAATATGTGGAGCATCTCCGACAAATGGGCGCTACAATTGAATATTTTAATCCAGAAGTAAAACATCCAGAAAAAGTTTATAATTTTAATTGGTCGGATAATCAAATTAAAGATTTTCACGCTATTAAAATATTTGGTCCAGCTGATTTTCATGGTGGACATTTTACGATTCACGATTTACGCGCTGGGGCAACAATTCTATTGGCAGCCATTGCTGCTAAAGGAGAAACTGTTTTAAGCAATGTTGAACAGATTGAGCGTGGTTATCAAACTATCGAGCAAAAACTTGTGTCTATGGGAGCTAATATCGAAAGGAAATGAGATGGGATCAATAGTTTTATTTTTAGGAATTTTATTATTCTCTTTTATTTTAACTAGTATGGCCGTAGTGCCTTTTATCAATTTACTGTACCGATTAAAATTTCGTCGAGCTCAGCAAGAAACTAAAGACGCTTTTGGTAAAAGAACACCAATTTTTGATAAATTTCACAAACAAAAAGCCGGCGTACCCGTTGGCGGGGGTTTGTTAATTGTGTTAGTGGTCTCAGTTTTGTTTGCATTAATGATTCCCTTGCTCAATTATTTTGGTATTGAAGTAACTTCGATACATCAAAATAATCAAGTTGAGATTAATGTTTTATTTTTTACTTTTTTATCTTTTGCTATTTTGGGTTTATATGATGATCTTAAAAAATTTTTTACTTTTGAAAAAAATAAATTTTTTGGTTTGAGGCTAAGACAAAAATTAATATTACAAATAATTCTAGCTTTAATTATTGCCAGCATGTTGTATTTTCAACTGGGCATTTCAATTTTACACATTCCGTTTATTGGCACTTTTGAACTGGGTTGGGCTTATATTCCTTTTGCTTGTTTTGTAATTGTTGCTTTTACCAATGCCGTTAATATTACTGATGGTTTGGATGGTTTAGCTTCTGGCCTATTGATGGTAGGTTTGTTTGGTTTGTGGATATTATCTTCGAGTATTTTGGACATACCTTTATCAGTCTTTATTGCTTTGTGGTTAGGCTCTTTAATTTCTTTACTTTATTTTAATATTTTTCCCGCTCGCCTATTTATGGGTGATGTCGGTTCATTGGCCTTTGGCGCGACTTTAGCGGTCATAGGTTTGTTGTTAGGAAAAATTTTTACCTTATTAATTATTGGTTTTATTTTTGTTTTGGAAATCATGAGTACACTGTTACAACTTCTATCTAAAAAATATTTTAAAAGAAAGATTTTACCAGCCGCACCTTTGCATTTAACTTTGCAAGAACATGGTTGGGATGAACCAAAAATTGTGCAACGGGCCTGGTTAATACAAATTATGCTAACCCTATTTGGATTGTGGTTGGCTTTTATTTAAACGATTCGATGTTAAAAGCAAATTGGCAATTTATTATATTAGTTTTAATTTTGTCTTTTACTGGTTTATTTTTTTTATTTGAAACCTCCGCCGTTCAAAGTGTGAAATTTTTTAATCCACCCTATCATTTCGTGACTCAGCAAGCTAAGTGGTTAGCTCTGTCTTTGTTTTTAGCGACTATCACTTGTTTTCTCAATTTAAAATTATTACAAAGATTGGCTTCAATTTTTTATTTTTTTGCTTTAATTTTATTAGCTTTACCGTTGATTCCTGGTCTCGGCATGACTTTAAATGGTGCTAGTCGCTGGATTAATGTTTTTAATTACAGCTTTCAGCCGGTTGAAATTTTTAAATTCTTTTTCATTAATTTTTATGCCAATTTATTAGCTAAGAAAACTAATCTTGCCAGCTTTGTCTTTTTTTTAATTTGGCCAAGTTTAATTTTGCTATTGCAACCAGACTTTGGGTCTCTATTGGTGTTGTTGTTTAGTGCAATGATTATGTATTTTTTATCTGGTGTTGATTTTAAAATTTTCTCTCTGTTAGTGGTGGGATTGGTAATCTTAGCACTAGTAGCCATTTTATTAATTCCCTATCGTCGTGAACGTCTATTAAGTTTTATTAAAAGAGACGTAGATGTTCAAGCAGAAGCCTATCATAGCCACCAGGTTTTATTAGCTTTAGGTGCTGGTTCTTGGTTTGGTCGAGGCATTGGTAACTCTCAACAAAAATATGCTTATGTGCCTGAAGCCAGTAGTGATTCAATTTTTGCTATTATTGCCGAAGAAATGGGTTTTATTGGATCGTCAATTATTATTTTGATGTTTGCTGCTTATTTCTTTTTTGCGGAAAGGATGATTAAAGATCAAAAGTTGAGTAAAGACCAGTTTTTATTATTCTATGGCATATTAGCTTGGATTGTCGCTCAATTATTGTTTAATTTGGGAGCAGTAGTGGCTCTATTGCCATTGAGCGGGATGCCGTTGCCATTTTTTTCGCAGGGTGGTTCTGCTCTATTGAGTGTTTTTTTTGTGAGTGCGATTTTACTCAATATTAGTAAAAGCAATAGCAAAATGTTAAGATAAAATTATGAAAATTTTCTTAACTGGAGCTCATTTGACTCCAGCATTGGCCATGATTGATTATATTCAGGCCTATCACCCCAAAGATCAATTGGTTTTTCTTGGTCGTTTGTATAGTCAAGAACGATTGAAACAAAAGGCAGTTGAAGAGCTAGAAATTAAAAAAAGAGGGGTTAAATTTATTCCTTTTGCAGCAGTGAAATTTGTTAATTCTTCTTTTATTGATTTGTGTTTGGCCTTTACTTTCCCCAAAACTGTGAGTAAAGCCAAGAAAATTTTACTTCAAGAGAAACCGGATGTTTTATTATCTTTTGGTTCTTATCTAGCTGTTCCATTTGTCTTGGCGGCTAAAAAGTTAAGAATTCCTGTAGTCACTCATGAACAAACAGTGGCGATGGGTAAGGCTAATCAATTTATTGCCAATTTAGCTGATAAAGTAGCCATTTCTTTTCCTCAGACTAGTCAATATTTAAAAAAAGAGAATTACTATTTAACCGGCAATCCGGTTCGTCAATCTTTATTTAATAAAAATTTAAAAAAACCCAATTATTTAACAAACGACTTGGATCATATGATTTTGATTATGGGTGGCAACCAGGGTTCTTTTGTGATTAATAATTTGTTGAAATTAATACTGAAAGAATTATTAGCAGATTTTACTGTAATTCATCAATGCGGGCGCGCCAATACCTTGAAAAATTATCCTGCTGAATTGTTAAAAATTAAGAAAAATCTACCAAAAAAATTGCAAAATCGTTATTTTATTAGAGAATGGATGGAAGAAGAAGAATTGTTTTGGCTTTATCAGCAAGCAGATTTTGTTATTAGCAGAGCTGGAGCTAACACGGTTTTAGAATTATGTTTGGTAGCTTTACCGGCTATTTTGATTCCCCTACCCAACACTCACAATAACGAACAAATGTTAAATGCCCAAATGATGGTTAAAGCTGGTGGAGCAATTATCATTGATCAAAAAGATTTAAGCACTAAAAGATTATTAGTCGCAGTTAAAACTATGCAAAAACGCAGGCAAGCAATGCGGCAAAATTTAGCTAAGCAGAAATTTTATCAAGAAGCAGAACCAAAAATTTATCAATTATTAAGTGATGTCTGTCAACACTAAAAAATACTTTAACTATCTTTACTTTTTTTTGACATTTAGTATTACCACTTTTGTATTAATTTTGACCTTAAGAGTTAAAAGAGTTGAATGTCATCAGAGTGATTCTGACAGTCAAGATTTAGTTAGTGTTTGTCAGGAATTAAAAACGGATTTTTTAGGCAAATCGCTAATTTTTTATAATTTTGCTGAAGCAGATGTTTGGCAGAAATTGGCTCAAAGCGCCGATTATCAAGAGCTTTATCAGTTATCATTTTTAGAAAAACAAGCACCCAACACTTTAATTTTACATTTAGACAGTAAATTGCCAGATTATCGCTTGATTATTATTAATGATAGTCAACAAGAACAAAGTTATATTTTAAATCAAAACAATCATTTAAAAAAAGATCAGGGGCAAGTAGCTCTTTTTGAAATTCTTTATCAAGGTCGAGCAGAGATTTTGAGTAAAAATAAACACTATTTAGAAGAGAATTATCATCAATTTTTTTTGAGTTTAAAGAATAATTTAGATCATTATCAGATTGAGGCAAAAAGATTGTTGTGGCAAGCAGATGATCTCTTAGAACTTGATTTGGGAAAATCGTGGTTAGTCATTTTGGATCAAGACATAAATCCAGAACAAACAATACAAAACTTATCATTAATTTTACTTGACAAGGAAGTGCTAACTGAAATTGAAAAGCAAGGATTTTTGGATATGCGTTTTAATTTACCAGTTATCAGAGAACAAATATAGATAGCTTTTTGTTCTCGACAGTGTTAAGTAAATTCTGTATGATGAAAGTTAATTAATATGAGTAAAGGTAATATCATCAGCGCTATTGATTTAGGTACTGACAAATGTGTTACTTTGATTGCTAAAGTTAATGAGTTAAATAAATTAGAAGTCTTAGGTTTTAGCGTTGTGCCTTCTCGCGGAGTGAGACGTAGTACGATTGTTAATTTAGAAGAAGCTTTAAGTACCGTTGGCCAAAGTTTAGATGCTGCCGAAAGAATGGCGGGTTTGGCAGTGAAAAATGTGATTTTATCACTTTCAGGTGTTTATATTCGCTATAAAAACTCTAAAGGTGTGGTGCCAGTTTCATCACCAAATCAGGAAATTTCCTCTCTAGATGTGGATCGAGTGATTGAAGCAGCCAGAGCAATTTCTCTACCAAGTGAGCGAGAAATTATTCACGTTATTCCCAAAGATTTTAAAGTTGATTCCCAAGAAGGAATTAAGGATCCGGTGGGGATGATGGGAGTGCGTTTGGAATCTGAAACACACATTATTACTGGTTTATCTACCAGTTTACGCAATTTTGAAAAATGTATGGCTGATTTAGGTTTAAATGTTGATGCTTTTGTTTTTTCTGCCCTGTCAGCGAGTGAAGTGGCCTTAACTGAAACAGAAAAAGAATTGGGAGCAGTGTTGGTAGATATTGGAGCTGGTACTACTAGTATTTGTGCCTATGTTGAAGGAGTTTTGGAATTTTCTGCCGTGATTCCGGTCGGAGCAAAATATATTACTCAGGATATCGCTTCAGGATTGCGGATTTCTCTAGAAGACGCTGAAAAACTCAAACTTTATTTGAGTAGCGACGAAGAGGTTAGGTTAGTGCCATTACCAGGAGAATCAAAAGCTGAATTTACTAAACGCAAAAAAAAGTTCGATTTATTAGATGCTGAAAAAATTGGGATTAGCAATCATGACCCAATTTCTCGGAAGTTTGTTACTGACGTAGTAATGGAACCACGAATCAAGGAAATTTTTACTTTGGTTTTAGAAGAATTGGCCAAAGCGGGCCTGCTGGATGGTAATAAATTACCAGCCGGAATAGTAGTGACTGGTGGTGGAGCACTGACTTATAATTTGGTCGATGTTGCTAGATATGTGAGTAAAATGTCAGTTAGATTGGCGAAACCGAGTAATTTTTTAGGTTTAACAGACGACATTAAACAAGTGAATTTTGCTGTTGCACTAGGTTTGTTGGCCTACGCCAAGCGTCAGGGCAATATCGGAGCCGCTAGTGGTGGCGAGCTTTCTCTAAATTTAAAGAAGATGTTACCGACACAGTTTTTATCAGGAGTTTTGGAAAAAATTAAATCTTTATTTAAGAAAATTTTTCCATAATTGATTTTTTATAAAAAGCGCTATTTACTAGTTTACTTTTATGCTAAAATCAGGTAATTTGATTGTGATAGTTTGATATAAATAATAGCTATATAAGAACCTATGGGATTAGTTAAACCTTCTAATACGACCTTTGCTAAAATTAAAGTTGTTGGAGTGGGTGGCGGAGGTAACAACGCCATCAACTCTATGATTCTTTCCAAAGAAATTAAGGGCGTAGAGTTTATTTCTATTAATACTGATGCTCAGGCTTTGTTAACCTCTAAAGCCGAAACCAAATTGCAAATTGGCAGTAATTTTACAAGAGGTTTGGGTGCTGGAGCTGATCCTGAAGTGGGACGCACTGCAGCTGAAGAAAGTCGAGAAAAAATTAAAGAATTACTATTTGATACTGATATGGTTTTTATTACTGCTGGCATGGGAGGAGGAACTGGGACTGGTGCTTCGCCAATTATTGCTGAAATAGCTAAAGAAACTGGAGCATTAACGGTATCGGTGGTCACTAAACCATTTGCTTTTGAGGGAGTGCGTAGAATGCAAACTGCTGAGGAAGGTATTGAATATTTAACGGATATGGTTGATACGCTGATTGTTATTCCCAATCAACGCTTATTAGAAGTGGTTGATAAAAAGATGACTTTTATTGATGCTTTTCGTTTAGCAGACAATGTTTTAGGTCAAGGAGTGAAGGGAATTTCTGATTTAATTACAGTGGCTGGAATGATTAATGTTGATTTTGCTGATGTCAAAACTATTATGTCTGATTCAGGAACAGCCTTAATGGGTATTGGTGAGGCTTCTGGTGAAGATCGAGCAGTAATGGCAGCCAGAATGGCAATTTCCTCTCCTCTTTTAGAAGTTTCAATTAATGGAGCTAAAGGTATTTTATATAACATTACGGGTGGTCCAGATATGACTATGACTGAAGTTTCTGATGCTTCGTCCATTATTGCTGATAGCGCTGACACCGATGCCGACATTATTTTTGGAGCAACTATTGATGAAGATATGGGTTCTAAAATTAAAATTAGTGTTATTGCCACTGGTTTTAATGATAATTATATGGGCGCGGGACCTCGAGCATTATTTGGTGCTTATGGCCGAGAATCAAAAAGAAAAATGACGCATAGTGGAGTTGTTGCCACACAGCAGACAGTAGCAGAAGAAGAAATTAATAGCGATAAAATTGATCGCGCTCCTGAAGCTTTTACCCAGCCTCAAACTGCAGCTGATCGAAAACCAAAAAAAGAAGAAAAAAATGATAGCAACAATCCTTTTGTTCGCAGTGCCTTATTTAATTTAAAAAAAGATAATAAACACAAAGTAACAGATCAGTCTGATAAAAAAGAAGACGCAGATGCCGATGACGAATTTAGTGAATTCGAAGTGCCAGCTTTTTTGAGACAAAAATAATTTTTTCTTAATTCGATTTTTGATTGATTCAGATACAACTTTTTTCTGCTATAATGTTATTGTTAACAAAAATACCGTTAGAGCTAATGATCATTTAGCAAGGTGCTTGAAGAAATTGTTTAAAAAACAAAAGTAGAACAAGCCGCAGCGACCGCGTAAGAGTCAAAATTGAGCAGCAATAGGGCTGGTACCTTTGCTTTTTAGCAAGCCTTATTAAAGTCGTTGAATAACGATCTTTACTAAGGTTTTTTTGTATAAAAAGGGAAAAATGACAAAACTTAAGATCACAGATTTTAGAAAAACTCCTAATCTCGCACAATTAGAGGAAGAGATTTTGCAATTTTGGGAAGATGAGCAAGTTTTTGAACGGTCTTTAAAGCAACGTCAACAAGCTGAAAATTTTTCTTTTTATGATGGACCACCTTTTGCTACTGGTTTACCCCATTATGGTCACCTGATGCAATCAATGATTAAAGATTTAATTCCTCGTTATCAAACAATGAGGGGTAAACATGTGCGACGGGTGTGGGGTTGGGATTGTCATGGTTTACCGATCGAAAATTTAATAGAAAAAGAGCTCAATTTAAAAGATAAACAAGCTATCGAAGATTTTGGTATAGCTACTTTTAACCAAGCCTGTCAAGCTCGAGTCTTAACTTATGCAAAAGATTGGGAAAAAACTATCAAACGCATCGGTCGTTTTATTGACATGAAAAACGCTTACAAAACTATGGATAAAACTTATATGGAAAGTGTTTGGTGGGTGTTTAAAGAGCTTTATAAAAAGGGTTTAATTTACCAAAGCCATAAGGTAATGCACATTTGTCCTCGTTGTAGTACTCCACTTTCTAATTTTGAAGTCACTCAGGGTTATCAGGACGTCAAAGATTTAGCAGTGACAGCCAAATTCAAATTATTAAATGGAAATGAAAACATTTATTTTTTATCTTGGACGACTACAGCCTGGACTTTACCTGGCAATATGTTTTTAGCAGTTAATCCTGATTTAGATTATGTGTTAGTGGCAGTTAAAGATAAGGCTGAACAATATTATTTAGCTAAATCTCGTTTAAGTGATGTTTTTGCCGATCAAGATTATCAAGTGCTTAAAACGGTTAAGGGTCGAGAATTAATTGGCTTTAATTATCAACCAGTTTTCCCTTACTTTGCCAATTTAAAAGAAGATCAGCACTTGCCCGTTGAGGCAAGAAAATTATTATTTACTGTTCAGGGAGCTGACTTTGTCAATTTAGAAGAAGGAACGGGCATTGTTCATGTGGCTCCGGCTTTTGGTGAAGACGATTATCAATTGGGAGAAAGTTTACTTAACTTTTCACGCTTAGATACCCCTGTGAAAAATAAATTATTTATTCAGCATGTGGATTTTAGTGGTCGCTTTATTGAAGCGGTCACAGATTTTGCTGGCGTGGAAGTCAAACCCAAGGATCAACCTCAAGCCACTGATGTTGAGATTATTCGCTATTTAGCTAAAAAGAACTTATTATTCGCTAAAAAACAAATTACCCACAGTTATCCACATTGTTGGCGTTGTGATTCGCCATTATTAAATTATGCGACTAGTTCTTGGTTTGTCGAGGTGAGTGCTTTCAAAGATCAATTGTTAAAAAATAATCAGGTTATTAATTGGCAACCAGCTCACATTAAAGATGGTCGTTTTGGTAATTGGTTGGCTGAAGCGAGAGATTGGGCAATATCGCGCAATCGCTTTTGGGGAACTCCTCTACCGCTTTGGCAAAGTGATGATGGAGATTTAATTTGTGTGGAGAGCAGTAAGGAACTTGAAGAGTTATCTGGACAAAAAATTGACAATTTACATAAAGAATTTGTTGATGAAATTGTGATTGAGAAGAATGGCAAAACTTATCGCCATTTGCCTGAAGTGTTAGATTGTTGGTTTGAATCTGGAGCCATGCCTTATGCGCAATTTAATTATCCCTTTAGCAATCAAGAGTTATTTGCTAAAAATTTTCCGGCCAATTTCATTTCTGAAGGTCAAGATCAAACTCGAGGTTGGTTTTATACTTTACACGTTTTAGCCACTGCCCTAACGATGTCCAACGAGCAATTTAAATCTAGTCTTAATAAGTCACCAAGCAGTGCTTTTGCCAACGTGATGTGTACTGGTCTTATCATGGCTAGTGATGGTAAAAAGATGAGTAAGCGTTTAAAAAATTATCCCGAACCACAAGTAATTTTGGATAAATACGGAGCCGATAGTCTACGCTTGTATTTGTTATCTTCGGCAGCAGTCAAAGCCGAGACTTTAAATTTTGAAGAACAGGAAGTAGCTGATATTCGCCGTCGGGTTTTTTTGATTTGGTGGAATATTTTAGCTTTTTATCAAACTTTTGCCAATCAAGAAGTCACTAGACTAAATTTTGAGCAGGAAACAACAATCGATCACATTTTAGATCGCTGGTTATTATCTAAATTGGCCACTGTACAGAAAAAACTGCTAAATTATTTAGATAATTATGATGTCATGCGAGCGACGCGTTTATTAGCACCCTTTATCGATGATTTCTCAACTTGGTATTTAAGATTATCTAGAGAGCGTTTCAAAAACAGTAACGGCGCACAAGCTAGTCAAGTTTTTGCTAGCGTATTAGCTGTTTCTGCGCAATTATTTGCCCCAATTGTTCCTTTTTTTACTGAACTTGTTTATCAACAATTAAATGAGGATGGTCAATCGGTTCATCTAGGCGATTATCCAAAAATTCTTGATTTTTATCAGGATCAGCCATTGGAAGCAGCTATGCATGAGTTAAGACAACTAGTTGAACTTGGTCATGCTCAGCGCAAAAATGCTCAAGTGCCACTTCGTCAACCGCTGGCTTCAGTGACTTTCAATAAGCCAGCTAGTTTCAAGAATAATAAAGAACTGATTGCGATTTTAAAACAAGAATTAAACGTCAAAGAGGTAATATGGGGTCAAGCAGTTAAAGAAGAGTTAAGCGCAGTTTTTGATTTGGAATTAACTGCTGATTTAGAGGCAGAAGGCACAGCTCGCCAGATTGTGCGGCAAATTCAAAATTGGCGGAAAAAAGCTGGTTTAAAAGTTGATGAAAAAGTGCCCGTTTATTTAAGGACCTGGCCCAATCAGTTTAGCAAAATGATTGAAGAGAAAACCAATACCCAATTAATTCGAGCTAAAATTGAAGGCCTTAAAGATCAAATTAAAGACAAAGGGTGATGAGAAAATATTTTTTAGCTAGTCTATTGTTTTTACTCATGATTGTGGCTTTGGTGACCTTAAAGAGTATTGCTCCAGATTTACTCAGTATTCAACTTACGGCTTATCTATTGGGTTTTATCATATTTTTTGTTTTTTCAAAAGTGTCATTGGCTTATTGGTGGCGATTTAGTCCTTTTTTATATTGGGCCTTAAATCTATTGTTATTGGCTTTATTGATATGGGGTCGAGCTACCAGAGGTATTGTGGCTTGGATAGAATTACCTTTTGGTTTCCGTTTTCAACCATCTCAATTAGTTATTCCACTTACAGCCCTATTTTTGTCTAATCGTTTTAAAAAACAAAGCCAAAGCGCCCAAGAGAAAACTTTATCTTGGTCAGCAGTTTTACAAATTCTAGCGATTATTTTTTTGCCAGCCCTGTTAATTAATTTACAGCCAGATTTTGGCACAGCTATCATTTATTTATTGGCCTCATCAATCTTTTTATTTTTTAACCGTTTGGGTTGGCAAAAAATTGCTATTTTTTTGTCATTAATAATTGTGACTATAACAGCGGCTTGGTTTTTGGTTTTGGCCGATTATCAAAAATCTCGTTTAACTAGTTTCTTACTTTTTATTAGTCCAGAAAAGAATTTAAGCAGTGATTTCCGTCAAGAAAGTAGTGCGACTTATAATGCTCGTCAATCGGTAATTGCGATTGGTGCTGGGCAGTTATGGGGTCAAGGATTAGGTCGAGGTACACAGTCTCATTTAAAATTTTTACCAGAAAGACAAACAGATTTTATCTTTGCTTCTTTTGTTGAAGAGTGGGGATTTTTAGGTTCTTTATTGATTCTAGGAATTTATTTTGCTTTATTAAGCTTTCTTTTATATTTGGTTTATTTCGAAGAAAATCGGGGCAAAAAACTTTATATCTTAACTATTTTTATGATGTTTCTTACGCAAATCTTGATTAATATTGGGATGAACTTAGCCTTGTTGCCGATTACTGGTATTACTTTGCCTTTTTTATCTTATGGAGGGAGTAGTGTTTTATCTTTATTTTTTAGTTTAGCGCTGGTGCAAAGCATTCTTCTAGAAGGAGATAAAACGCCGAGCTCAATCTTTCAATAAGTTTAAGATGTGTTATAATCACAAATCGTTATGAAATACGCGATTATTCAATTACAAGGCAAACAATTTCAGGTCAGCGAAGGTGATCAAATTACCGTTGATCGTTTAGATAAAGTTGAGGGTGATAAATTTACAGTTAGCGATGTTTTGCTGGTTGTTGATGGAGACAAGCGAAAAATTGGTCAACCAATTGTTAAAGCAGCCAAGGTTGAGTGTGAGTTGATCAGCAATGACAAGGGTAAAAAGATTCGAGTAGCTAAATATAAAGCTAAATCTCGTTATCGCAAAGTTCAAGGTCATCGACAACTTCAAAGTTTGGTAAAAATTTTGCAAATTAATTAGGACCTATGTCCAAGTTTTTATTTTTGTTTGGTAACACTCCTCAATTGTCCTTATTGGAATTGAATACGGTTTATCCAGAACTAAAAATTCAGGTTTTTGAAGGTGGTGAATTAGTTGGTCGTTTGGCGTTGGTGGAAATAGATAAAAAAAAACTGGAGCAACAAGATTTTTTGCACAAATTGGGTGGATTAGTTAAAATTTTTCAGGTAGAGCAAATTTTAACTGTTGATAGTAGTTTGTCGGAACTAAAAACTGCCATAGTTGAATGTTTATTAAATCAAAGTTCACAACCACATTTTAGCATTTATCAAAAAGGTAAAGGTCAAAAAGCCATTAATCATGCTCAGATTAAAGACTTGTTGAAAGCAAAAGGTCATCGTTCTCGATATTTTAAGGGTTCGCTAGATGGTAGTGCTTTTGCATTACATCAAGAATCAAGCCAAGAGATATTTCTCTATCACAGTGTCGAGGGTATTTTCTTAAGTACTTTAATTGCCGTCCAAAATATTGATGACTGGACTAAGCGAGATCGAGCTAAACCGTATTTTAATCGCCAAAAAGGAATGTTGCCACCCAAGGTCGGTCGAATGTTGGTTAACATCGCTGGTGGCATGTGGGTAGCAGATAATGAAAAGCGTTCGATCAAAGAGGCCAGAGTTTTTGATCCTTTTTGTGGGACTGGGACCGTGTTAATTGAAGCTTTGCAATTGGGTTGTCAAGTTTATGGTGCCGATTTAGATGAACAAGCAGTGTGGGGAACTAGAGAAAATTTACAGTGGTTTGTCGATCAATATCATGTGGCAGGTCAAGATTTTCTAAAACAAATTTTCATGGCCGATGTTGGCCAGCTTTCTCCAGATAAATTAGCAGGTCATAAAATCGATTTGTTGATTACTGAACCGTTTTTAGGCAGACAGACTCCAAAGGAGGCCGAATTAGCCAACATTTTTAAAGGTCTAGAAAAATTATATTTAGGGGCCTTTAATAGTTTTAGTAAAGTTCTTAATTCGGGAGCTATCATTGCAATTATTTTTCCAAAAGTTGTAGCCGAGCATCAAGTTTTTTCTCTTGACCATTTAATTGACAAATTAAGTGCAAAAGGCTACAATCTTTTAGTTTCGCCTCTACTCTATGCCCGTAGTGGAGCTAGAGTACAGCGACAGGTTTATTTTTTTAAATTTAATTAACAAAAAAGGATATATGGCACACGTTAAAGGTTCAGGTAGCGTTACACAACATTCACAAGGAGCAAGACACGGTCGGCGTTTTGGTCTAAAAAAATTTGCTGGAGAAAGCATTAAAGTTGGTCAAATCATTCTTCGTCAAAAAGGAGCTAAATATAAAGCTGGATTGGGCACTAAGATGGGTAGAGACTATACAGTCTTTGCTATGGTTGATGGCGTAGTTGATTTTACCAAGCGCTGGGGTAAGACTGTTGTTAAAGTGGTCGCTAAAAGTTAATTTTTTTCAATTTTTTATTTGTTGTTTCCAACTAGTGATTTTTGACTGTGAAAACTGTGAAAAAAACTCTAGGCAAAATTGATATATTATGTTATACATAGAGTATGACAGATATTCAAAAACTTCCAGCCAGCCATTTGCAACCCAACCCTTTTCAACCACGAGATAAAGTAAAAAAAGAAGATCTGATAGATTTGGTGGAATCAATCAGAATTCATGGTATTTTAGAACCGCTAGTTGTGGCCGAAACTCCCGCCGGTTATCAAATCATTGCTGGAGAGAGACGCTGGCGAGCAGCTAAAGTTTTGGGTATTGAAGAAGTACCCGTTTACGTGAAAAAAACTAGTCCTCAAGGTATGTTGGAAATGGCGATTGTGGAAAATGTGCAACGAACCGATCTTAATCCGATTGAAAGAGCTCAGTCTTTCGCTCGGCTTAATCGAGAATTTGGTTTGGCCATCAATCAGTTAGCTAAGAGAATTGGTAAGTCATCTTCATATATTAGTAACAGTATGAGATTATTGGATTTACCAGATGCAATTAATGATGGACTACTTAGTCAGCAAATTACGGAGGGTCATGCTCGTTCGCTAGTGGGTTTAAAAGATCAAGCTTCAATGATTGAATGTTACAAACAAATTCTCAAAGAAAATGCATCGGTTAGAAGAACTGAAGAATTAGTAAGACGGATGAAGGCCAGTCAAGAAAAAACTAATAAAAAAGCTGATGATGGTCGAGGTAGACCACTAGCTCAGGATGAAGAACAAGTAGCTACTTGGGAAAACAGTTTGCAAAGCTATTTTAAAACCACTAGCACTCTCAAGGTGGTGCGTTCGCGCAAACAAACCAAGGTAACAATTACTCTCAAGGGTTCTCCCGAAAAAACGCAAATTGATCTGGAAAAATTAATGAATATTGCTAAACAAAAATAAGATCACAGCATCCACAACGAGCTTAATAAATTGTTTAATTTGAATTTGGTGTAATATTAAAAAGGATCATTAATTTGTCAGCAGTTTTATACCACAAGGGAGCAGCGGTTTCAGCAGCCCAAGGACTGCTTTTTGGATTTTCAAGTTTAACTAACATAGTAAATTGAGGATTATCGGCTGGCGCAAAACCAATAAAACTAGCAATTGTTTCGTCAGTTTTGTAACCACCCTGAGGATTTGGCACTTGGGAAGTACCGGTTTTGGCCGCTACTGCATAACGCTTGGAGGCAATCCATTGAGCTTCACCGTGATTAGCAGCCGAGACCATCATTTCGGTTACTAAAGCAGCTGTTTCTTGACTAATTACTTGTTGACCACCCTTTTGATTAACAAAAATTTCTTCTTGCAATTGATGGTCGTAGACTTTTTCTAAAATAGTTGGTTCCAAAATAATCCCTTGATTGGCGATTACATTAATTGCTCTTAATAATTGTAAGCTATTAGTGCTAATACCTTGACCAAAACTAATAGTAGCTAGTTCAACTGGACCAATTTTTTGCGGAAAATAGGTACTACTATCGTCTTGCAAATCTAAATTTAAATTTTGGCCGATACCAAATTTTTTTAAATATTCACTAAATTTTTCTGAGCCAAGAAGTTCTGCGACGAAAATCATGGCAATATTATCTGATTTTTCCAGAGCTTCGGTAATGGTGATATTGGGATGATATTCATCATTCCAAGTTCTGATGGTGTAGGTGCCAAATTGTCTAGGACCAGCGCATTTACTACAAACAGTTTGTGGATTAATAACGCCAGCGTCAATGGCGCTGGCTACGGTTAAAACTTTAAAAGTTGATCCCGGCTCATAGAGTCTAGTCAGACTAGGATTTTTTAAAATTTCGCCTGGATATTTAAAATATTGCCATTGTTGATAATTGGGCCAAGTGGCAAGGGCTAAAATTTTACCAGTTTGACTATCCAAAATAATAATTTCACCTCGATCAGCATCATAATGTTCAATGCCCCAAGCCAAATTGGTTTCGGCAATGTGTTGAATATCGCGGCGAATAGTGAGAGTTAAATCTCGTCCATTAAGATTTTTTAATTGATAATTTGATCCAGCCAATAAAGCTCCTAAGGCATCAGTCCGAAACCAACCTTGTTCTTTTCTAGGTTTTAATTCATCCTCGAGTGCTCCTTCAATGCCATAGCGACCAATTTCCTTACCATCGTCATTACGTCCAACAAAGCCAGTGAGGTGGGCAGCCATTGAGGCTTCTGGATAAAAACGGGCAAAACTAGTATCAAAAGCTAAATAAGGATTGTTGAGGGCTAAAATTTTTTCTTTGGCTTGAATACTTAGTTGACTAGCTAATTGTGGCCAGTTGGCCTGACTGTTAAATTTATTGATCAAATTGCTTTCAATTTGTTGTTGAACAAGTATTTTATTAGCACTGTCTGTAGCATCTTGAAATTGCCAATTTTCTTGAGCAATAATCGCAGCTAATTCTTGACTTATTTTTTCAACATTACCTTCAAATTTTTGTCGATCAAGTTTAAGATCATAAACTTCTTGATTACCCACCAACAAGTAGCCATCACTAGTATAAATTTGTCCACGCAAACCCTCTTGAGTTTTACTACGAATTGCTTGTTGTTCACTGAGGTTTTTCAGTTCTTGACCACGTAAAATTTGCCAATAAAATAAACGCCCGATAATTGAAACGATAATTAAGCCAATAAAAGCCAAAAAAAGTTTTTTTCTGGTGTAACTCAGTTCGTCAGCCATGATTAATTTAGCGCAAAGCTAAAGCATTAGCTTTGGCTTTGACTATTAGTAAATTATTAGTATCTTCAAAATCGGGATGATTAGCTAATTGTTGAATAGAAATTTCCTGAGCAATTAATTGATTGAGGTGACTGTCTTTGCTGATTAAGTATTCTTGTTTTTCTTTAAGTACTTCAATTTGTTGACCATAAGCAATATTTTTACTTAAAGTCGCTACAGTGCTAATGAGTTGAATCAAGACTAATAAAAAAAGTATTTTGTAGTAATTTTTTATTTTTTTCTTCATGTTTATTTCCTTCAACTATTAAATGGCTAAAGCTCTCAATTTGGCGCTTCTAGCTCTTGGATTACTGGCTAATTCTTGTTCATTGGCGGTGATGGCTTTTTTAGTGAGTAGTTTGGCTAAATTTTGCTCGGCTTGACTTCTAAAAAATTTTTTAACCAACCGATCTTCTCCTTCGTGAAAAGCAATACAAACCAGTCTTTTATCAAGAACTTCACTATTTTGTAAAAGTTTAAAAGCACTAGGTAGAGCCAATTCAATATTGTTTAATTCATCATTAACAGCAATACGTAGAGCCTGCAAAGTTTTAGTAGCGGGATGTAATTTACCAGATCTTCTACCCTTGATCTTTTCAACGATATTGATCAATGTTTTAGTGTAATGTAAGCTGTCGGGTTGATTTTTTTTAACTTTATTAACAGCTTTAGCTATTTGTTTGGCTTGTGCTTCTCCTCCGTACTCAATTAATACTTGAGTTAGTTGTTTTTCACTGAGCACAATCAATAGGTCTCCAGCCTTGACTCCCAGATCTTGATCCATGCGCATATCCAAGACATCTGTATCTTGAGCATTAAAACTAAAACCTCGTTTACTAGAGGTAAGTTGTTCAGTTGAGGTGCCAAAATCAAAGAGAATTCCAGCCAGACTAATTTCTTGAGTTTTACTGAGATTGTTGATGACAGCCTCAATATTTTTGAAATTTTCCTTGACTAAAATTAATTTATTTTGAGCAATTGCTTGTTTAAAATTTTCTTGGCCAGCCTCAATTGCTTCTTGATCAAAATCTAGAGCAATTACTAGTCCACCTTGCTCTAAAATAGCTTGACTATGCCCTCCTCGACCAAAAGTAGCATCAAGATAATGCTGAGCTGGTTTAACAGCTAAATAATTAACTGTTTCCTCAAGTAGCACCGAGTGATGTTTTTTAATCTGTGACATAGGCTTGTTCAGCAATAGCTTCTGCTTTACTTTCTAATTGGTCTAGATATTGGTGATAACGTGTCTGATCCCAAATTTCTAGGCGATTCAAACTGCCAACGATGACCACTGATTTTTTTAATTGAGCAAAATCGATCAAATAATCGGGCAGATTTATTCGACCATTATTGTCAGGTATTAATTCGGTGGCCTCATTACTCATCAATCTCACCAAATCTCGATTAGCTTTTTTGCTAAAGCCAACTTCATTAATTTTATTTAGCTCATTTTGAAAATTGGCTTTTTTTAAGAGAAAAAGACAACCATCTAAACCTCGAGTAATTACCCAAGATTTGCTACTGTCGCGAAATTTTTTGGGCAAAGATATTCGACCATTATTCTCTAAGTTATGATAAAACTTGCCAATTAGCATTATTATGAGCCTATTTACCAATTTCTACCATATTTAACTATATAGAAGAAAAATCTAATTGTAAATAGTAAATTTTGTACGGACTAAGTTTTGGACTAAAAAATTTGAAAAAGAAAGATTAAAGTTAAAATAAAAAACTATTCGAGAGAAAAATCAATTAAAAAATTGGCAGGAAATATCAGTGGAAAGTAAAAATTTATTATTTTTTAATGAGTAAATAAGCGTCCATAAACGCAGCGCTGCCGCTAGCTACACCGTCTGTATAGTGAGTTTCAATATTTTGCCACTCTTCGCCGTTATAGCCCATAATTTGGACTTGTTCTTCCTTGGTGCTGAAAGAGACGGTAAATGTTGAACTAATGATTTTTAGGCTTTTTTCAGCGCTCACAGTGTAGATATCGCTGATCAATTCCCCCTCAATCTCGCCTGGATAACCCGGAGAATTATAAATAATTAGATACGAATAATTAGCAAGGCTTGCATTAGTAATAGTAAATTTAGTATCTTGAGAACTAAATTCGCTTTGTCGATCACTATTGGTAAAATAGCGCCAGTTACTTTTAACGGCATAGTCTTCTGGCCCCATGAATTCAGCCAAGAAACTACCACCTTTAATGTCCTCGTGATAAGTAATGGCTCCGCCAGCCGATTGAGAACCAAAGAGTTTTTTTTCGCTCAAAGGAAGATCACTCAATTCAAGAAATCCCTGAAAACCTTGAAGCATCGAACCGGTTTGATATTCCATTTCGTAATTGAGACTAGTTGCAGGCTTTTTTAGTGCCAAAATATTAATTGTCACATAGTGACCATCAGCTGTTGGACTGAGTTGAATAAAAGGTTGTTCATTAACTGGAAGATTAGTTTTTGAAGAAATTTTTTGTTTAACAACGCCTTCCTCAGTTTCTTTGTTGGAGTGATTAGCTTTGAGAAAAAAGAATAATCCACCGGCAATAAGCAAGACAGTCAAAATACTAATAGCAATAATAGTTTTTTTCTTTTTTGTCATAATTTTAGGCTAACATAGTTTTTAAATAATTATCAAGTTCACTAATGGCCAGTCTTTCTTGCTTGGCAGAATCACGATGGCGAATAGTGACAGTGTCGTTTTCCAAAGTTTCAAAATCAATAGTAATGCAAAAAGGTGTGCCAATTTCGTCTTGAGCTAAATAGCGTTTACCGATATTGCCCCGTTCGTCCCAAGCCACCTGATATTTTGGACGCAAATCTTCATAAACTTGTTTGGCTTTATCTACCAATTCACTTTTATTTTTTAAGAGTGGAAAGACTGCTAGTTGATAAGGAGCGATCTTGGCTTTGAAAGCCATCACAATTCGTTCTTTATCAGCATCTTCTTGATAAGCATCACAGAGCAACATCAGTAGCAAACGATTTATTCCAGCCGCTGGTTCAATAACATGAGGTAAAAATTTTTTATTCGTCTGAGGATCAATATATTCTAGCGATTGTTTGGAAAATTCTTGCTGTTTTTTAAGGTCATAATCAGTGCGATAAGCAATTCCCCATAGCTCTTTCCAGCCAAAAGGATAATGATATTCCAGATCATAGGTTTCTTGACTGTAATGACTGCGTTCTTGATCAGTGTGACGGCGCCAACGTAAATTTTCTTCTTTAACGCCTAACACTTTGGTGACAAAATCCCACATTTGTTTTTGCCAATCTTTAAATAAATCTTCCCAATTATTAGTTTCTGGATCAAAAAAGTATTCAATTTCCGCTTGTTCAAATTCAAGAGTGCGAAAAATAAATTGACCAGTAGTGATTTCATTGCGAAAACTTTTACCAATTTGGCCAACCCCAAAAGGTAATTTTTGTCTGGTACTATTTAAAATTTGTTTAAAGTTAGAAAAAATACCCTGAGCAGTTTCCCCACGCAGATACACTCGATTTTTTTTATCGGTGACAGCCCCAATGGCGGTTTCAAACAAGATGTTAAAATCTTGAGCTTTTGAAAGCGGGTTACCATCTGGAGATTTGATTTGGTGTTTTTCTATTAAATCGTCCAGCTCCCTGGTAGATAAGTTAGCAATGACAATTTCTTGTTGTTTTTCGGGGTGCTTATTGAAGTATTCTTCAATTAAGAGATCAACTCGATAGCGTTTATGATTAACTTGATCTTCAACTAAAGGGTCGGTAAAAGAATCCACATGACCAGAAGCCACCCAAGTTTGCGGATGAAGCAAAATCTGGCTGTCGAGTCCCAACATATCGTCGCGGCGACGAATAAAAAAATCCCACCATAATTCTTTAACTTTTAGTAAAAGTTCGGTGCCCAACGGGCCATAGTCATAAGAATTGGCCAAGCCACCATAAATTTCACTAGTTTGAAAAATAAAACTCCGCCTTTTGGCTAAAGCAGTAATTTTTTCGAGGTTGACTGAAGTTTGGCTGTCATTTGTCATGTTTTTCATTTCCAGGCAAAATTATATTACAAAAAGTGATCTAAAACTAGCTTCGGCTGTGAGTATTTAAAAAATCAAAGCTTTTCATTTTTTGTTCACTAATTTCTGCCACATAATCTTGAATACTTTGATGTTTAGTATCTTTGATATCTCGGTAGCCAAGTAAAATTAATAATTGATTGAGAAGTTTTTTGATTCTTCCAGCCTGATTGTTGTCACTTAGTACCAATTTTTCGATTTCTTTGGCTAAGACAAAACTGCCCTCATCGATGAATTCTTCGACAAATAAGCGATCAAAAATTTCTAAAATTTGTTGAATGTGGCCAATTTTTTTAAGAGCCAGTGTTTGAGGGAGATTTTGATAAATTCGACTAGTATCAAACAATAAACGACTTTGAGTGAGAAGAATTGGCCCTTTGGTCTCGATGCAAAAAGCTTGGATTAAGTTACCAGGCTCTAAATTAGCTCGATTAGAGGAATTAAGGCGGCGCGCGCCTTTGGCCAGCACCAACAATTTACCGCGATCTTGAGTCAATAAAGTCAGCAAGCGATCGGTTTCGCCCATGGCGCGCCGCTTCAACACGATAGCTTGAGTGGAAAAAGATCGAGACATTTTTAAAAGATTGTTGAATATTCTAAATCTTGATTCATCAACAATTCCTCTTCTCCACCAGTCACTTCTATTAATACAGGCACAGGATCAATACCACCCTGTTTCCATAGACGTAAATTATAGTTTTCTTGATCTTGATAAGGCACTCGATAATTCATGCGGATTCTGGCTAGTCCCAGTGGTTCTAACTTGAAGAAACCATCAACCACGGTAAAACTTTCTTCTTCATAAACTTCGGCTGCTTCTTCTAAACCCTGAATCTCAATTAGTTCAGAATTGGGTGGTAAATAAAGTCTGATCCAATCGTTGAGAGTAGCATTAAGACACAACAAACCATCTTCTAAATTACAATTATCAGCTGCTGCACTGTTGCGATAAGTAATTTCTAAAGTATTAGTTAAATAACCATCGCTGGGTTCACTAACAATTAATTTAAGATCATAATCAATAAATAAATTAGATTTAGCGCCTCCTAAATTAACATTAATAATGGCTAAAAAGTCCTGGTTTTGGCCAAATTTCCAGCTTTTAAAGTTATTGGGCAGTTGATAAAGTCGGCCTGCCGCAGCAATTTTTTCGGCCGCTAATTGGGAATTTTCGTCGATAAAATAAAGTTGCAGATGACGAGCTTTCATACTATTGATGGCAACAGTGATCAGATCCGGAAATTTTGTTTTATCTAATTCATAGGTTTTGCTTAAAATAGCACTCATCAGTGGGCCAAGCACACCTTTGCGATCTTCTTTGATGTAATTGGTCGGTCGAGTGATAATTTCCGACAGGGCATAAACCACCTGAGGACAATCACAGCGTTGATCCACTTCAGCACTAAAAGTTCCATATCCCGGGATTTGCACTGGCCCAATGACTTCTAACAACCAAGTTAGCACCTGAGTGTCAACCGCGATGATGCCGTCAATATCATCTGGTTCACCGGGGACAGTTTGGTAATATTGATAAAAAGTTTCCATTGATTTCTTAAAATCAGGATAAATATTCATGTCTCTCAGATTCCAATAACGTTCAGTAGTCAAATATTTTCCTAATTCCTCGGGGATAGGGATATTTTGTCTAAATTTAAGATCTAAATCATAAATATCTCCAGATTTTTCTGGAACAACTGTCCCTTTGTCGATTTGGATAATTGAATAGGCGGTTAAAAAACCACCAGTTGGTCGCAATTCGTTATCATTTTGAAAGAGAATTAAATATTTTTGAGGTTCTTTGGCGCCGGCCATTTTTGCCAATTCTCCAATAATTGGTTTGTAGTCGCTGTAAGTGTGAACCGCTTGAGTAATTTGTTTTTGAATATCAATAATTACTTGACGAACTAGTTGCCCAGCTAATTTTTCTGGATAATGATTAGTATCAATTTCTTGACTTAAATTTTCAATTTCTTGGAGTTTACTTTCAATGTCATCAATCTCTGGTTGAATTGTTTCCAAAGTTTCCAAAATTAAAACGATGCGATCTTGAGTGGTACCTCCTTCGAAGCTACCCTCTCCTTCAAAACCTAAAATATCACTATAAGGCAACAAAACATTAATTGCTTGCTGGACCAAATCAACACTCTTGTGAGCCATGGTGAGCACAATTTTTCCATCACCATAATAACGGCGAGCAATTGGTAAATATTGATAAATCTTTAAGCTTTGATATTCGTTGTCCAAGGCAGTTAAGTTTTCCTTGACTGCAACAATCTTGTCTGGTAGGACTAGTAAATTTTGAGTTTTAAGCAAATCGAGACTTTCCATAGCCAAAACTTTAGTTGAATTAGCCAGATTAATCATTCGTCGCACACGGAAGTAACTGTAACTAACAAGTACAGTTAATAATAATAAAAAAGTTAATAGAGAAATTAATAGGGTTTTTTGCCACTTTTTTAAAGGTAAGCGTTGTTGTTTTTTATGGAATTTGTTCATAAAGATAGCCCTAAAAGACTTCTTTTTAGGGTTAGGTGGTGGTGTTGAATTGTCGTTAAACAACGGATCGGTATTAATCAAATCTTGCATAACTTACAGTATAGCAAATTACCACTTAGAAAGCATGGCTTTCGGTGTTTTGATCAAGATGGCTAGATCTTGACGAATAGAACGATTTTTGGCGTAATTTGAATCAATTAAGGCCCTAGTTTTAAAAGGAATTTCATTGCGACCACCAGTTTGCCAGGGTCCAGTAATGCCAGGTTTAACAGAGAGAATATCCTGAACATATTTTTTAGTTTCTGGATATTTATTAGTTTGTTCTTTTAATTCTTTTTTAACATAAGCTCGTGGTCCGACAATGCTCATTTCTCCACGAAAGACGTTAAATAGTTGAGGAAATTCATCAATAGTGAAAGCACGTAAAAAACGACCTAAGCGGGTAATACGTGGATCGTCTTTGGCAGCGATTTTCCAATCATTATTTTTAAATTTATCCAGTAATTCATGATTTTTACGATGTAGGATTTCATCGGCGTTTTGAACCATGCTACGAAATTTAAATAAATCAAATTCTTGACCACCTTTGCCCACGCGACGATGAGAAAAAAAAATTGGTCGTCCAGAATCAATTAAAATTAAAAGGGGTACAATTACCCAAAATGGTAAAAACGCAATCAGCAATATAGTAGCCACTAGCAAATCTAACACACGTTTTTTAAATTCATAATTCATAGTTAATTTTCAGTATATAGTTTTTGTTAAAGATATTCTTTTTTGCCCTCTTCTTTAAGTTGATTAACTAATTTTTTTACATCTTGGGCATTATTTTTGGGACAAATTAAAAGAACTTCCTTTGTGTCGACAATAATTAAATCTTTAACACCGTAAAGAGCAATCAAACGATGATTGCCATGAATTAAATTGGCGTGGGCTTTTTGGGTAATAATTTGTACGTTTTGATCTTCTCCAAGCACGACGTTGCCAGCATTATTTTTTTTACCCAATTGATAGACTACTTGCCAATCACCTACATCATTCCAGCCAAAATCACCAGGGATTAACACTAAGTTATCTGCTTTTTCACTGATAGCATAATCAATGGAAATTGCTTCCGCCTCTTGATAGATATCTTTAATAGCTTGATGAAATTGTTCTGTCTTTAGTTTTTCCAAATGCTTAGTTAGTTGATGCATCTGGGGCATATGTTTGCTGAAGCTTTTTTGAATGGCTTTAGCTGACCAAACGTACATGTTAGCATTCCAAAAATAGCGACCGGTGGAAATAAAAGCAGCGGCCGTAGCCAATTTCGGTTTTTCAGTAAAACTATCAACTTTAAATAAACTTAAATCTCGATCAAGTTTTTTAATTTCTTTACCGGCTTTAATATAGCCAAAAGCACTGGTTGGGTATGTGGGAGTAATACCAACGGTGATCAGATACTGATGTTTTTCAGCCGTCATGACTGCTTTATTCATCACTCGATCAAATTCATCCAGATTAGTGACAATGTGATCTGAAGCAGCGTTAATGATCACAGCATTTTTATCCTTGCTTTTAGCATAAAGAGCACCAACTAACATAGCTAAAGCTGTGTCTTTTTTGCTAGGTTCAGCAATAATGTTTTCTTTAATGACTTGGGGTAATTGTTTGCTGACTTCTTTAACATATTTCTTATTAGTTACCACGATTACATTTGACCAATCAACCAAGCGATTAATGCGCTCAGCCGCAATTTGCATCATGCTTTGACTACCCGTTAATTTAAGAAATTGTTTGGGAAAATTATCTCGAGATTTTGGCCAAAGTCTGGTACCGCCACCACCAGCTAACAAAACGGCGTACAGGTGTTTATTGTTGTTCATTAAATTTCTTTCTATATGCAGCTTCTAATTGTCGATTAAATCTTCTTAAAAAATGACTAGTATCATATTTTATAGCGTTTTTAGTTAAAATTTCCAGGTCAAAATCTTTACTTTCTAAAACTTCCATTTTTTGACAGAGTTCTGTGACATATTGCTCGCTGTGTTCTTCGCGCATAATTTCGGGATAATTTAAGTGTAAAGCATGTTGTCCATCGATCAGCAACTCACTGGCTCCTGAATGTTGATGAATAATGACTGGCAAAGCATGAAGGTTAGCTTCGAGTGCTACAATCCCAAAATCATCAATACCGGGCATTAATAAAGCTCGAGCATTAGCATAAAGTTGACTGAGCTGGGTGTCGCTAACCTGTTTTTGGAAAATAATTTGTTTAAAATTAGCGGTTTTTTGATTTTTTGCTAATAACAAATCATGACTAAGTTTCTTGAGCTGTCGATATTTGGGGCCGTCACCAACAATAATTAATTGTCGATCTAGTTTAACGCAAGCTCTAATAGCTAAATCAATATTTTTATAAGGTATCAATCGACTAACCATTAAATAATAAGCCTGTCTGTTTTGAACTTTAATTGGCTGAGCGGCTAAAAGAGACTGAAAAGCTTTAACATCAACGGGTGGGTAGATAACGGGGTGATTATCTAAATGATAATATTTTTGGATGCGTTTTGCTACATTTTGGGAGATGGGTACGATTAAGTCTGGTCGATGAATGGCTAAATGATCCCATTTTTTTAAGTAATTGAGGGCTTTTTTAGCTAATGATCTGATGATTGGCCAGTTTAAAATAGGAGTTTTTTGCCAGTAGTTTGTTTGGTAGTGATAAAGGTAGCGTGGCGGAGTTAACAAATATGAGAGATGTAATTGATCACTTCGAGTAATTACTCCTTTGGCTTCGGCACTGCTGACAGAGATAATAATTTCATACTTTTTTAAATCTAGAGTTTCAAAAGCCAAAGGCATGAAAACAGCTAACAAACGATGAAGGTGTTTAGCAAATGGAATTTTTTGCAAAAAACTGGTTTTAACGGTAAAAACTTTGGCCCAGGGTGCTTTTCTAGGAGAATAAACAGAAGTAAATAGATCAGCTTTGGGATAAAGTTGATGTAGGGCGAGTAACACTTTTTCTGCTCCACCAAATTGAGTGTTGACTCGATCGTAAACGATAGCAATGTGGTGAGTATTTAACATAATTGCTTTGATTTGAGAATCGTCAGATAGACTCGACAGCTTAACTCGGCCAGATCTTGCCACTGATATTTTTTGGCAAAATCTAAATTATTTTGAATAATCTGTTCGCGTTTACTGAACTCAAGTTTTTCTAAGGCAGTAAGAAAGCTCTGACTTTCTTTAGGGTTAAAATAAAAAGCTTGATCTTGATAAATTTCATGAAAAATGGGAATATCACTAGCCAGTACCGCTGTGCCGCTTGCCATCGCTTCAATGCCAGTTAAACCAAAACCTTCTGATAGTGAGGGCTGAACTAAAGCCATTGATTCTTGATAAAGTTTGATGAGTTTTGAATCTGGGACATAGCCTAAAAATTTAACTTGACGTTTAACTTTATAACGAGCCACCATTTTACGCACTTGGGTTTGAAAAACATTGCGCGAACCAACGACTAATAATTGATATTTAGGCAATTTTTTTAAAGCTTTAATCACTAAAATAATATTTTTGTGTGGATAAAGCGAGCCAGTATAAATCAGTTGTTTTTTAATTCTTTTTTTAGCTAAGACTTTGGACGAGACCAAGTTTAAATTCTTCTGATAAGTTTCGGCAATACCTTCCTTAGTGACAACAATTTTATCTTGAACATGACGATAATATTTAGTAACAGTGTTTTTAATAGTTTGAGCAGGCACTAAAATAAATTTAGCTTGTGCGATAGCTTGTTTAACTACAATTAAATAGGCTAGATATTTAGCATAATAAGCTATTGGCTTGAGGGTAGTGACTTGCATGCCCTTTTGCTGGTGCCACAGCAAATCATGAATGGTAATTACCAAATTTTGTCGATAAAAAATAGGGATATTAAAATGAGGAACATGTAAAAGATCAAGTTTGGCTCGACGATAAATTTTTGGCAAACATAATTGTTCTTTCAAACTGTAATGACGAATATCAATTAATTGAATACTAATATGATATTTTTTGGCTTTTTGGTAAAAATCTTGACCCAAAACAGCTTTAGCTTGATTTAAATTTCTAAAAAATAAGACTAAGTGAAACAAATTTTTTTCTTGGTTGATTTTGATTGTTTCTCTCACTAAATTTTCACAATAACGACCAATTCCAGCGTGTTCACTGCCAGACAGGCGACAATCAATACCTAAACGATATCTTTTTTTCTTGTTTATCATAATTAGCGACCATCTCTTTTAACAAAAATATAAGAGCGAATGATGCGTCGTAGGAAATTTGGATATTTGGGACCATAATATTTATCATAATAAGTGAGCATGGCGTCGTAAAAAAAGCTATTGGTTTTTTTAGCCGTTTTTTTATTAACACTTTTAATGCCAGATTTATATTTGTGATGAATAATAGTAACTTGAGGATAAAAAATCACCTGATAATTAGCATCACGAAAACGCCGACACCAATCTAAATCTTCACCATACATAAAGAAGTTTTCGTCTAATAAACCTACTTTTTTAATCGCACTTTGCTTAACCATCATGGCTGCTCCGGAAATGGCGTCGACTTGATGAATTTGATCTAAGTTTAAATGGCCCAAGTGATATTGAGCAAAGAATTTATTTTTTGGAAACAATTTTTCCAAACCAACAAAATAAGTAAAAGCTGCCCAAGGATGTGGTTCTCCCCGATGACTAGCCGGATCCAATTGACCATTGCTTAATTCTAAACGAGGACCAACGACAGCCACTTGACGATTTTTATCTAAATAATCAATTAAAATATCCAGGCTACTTTTACCTGCCAAGAATTCAGTATCGCTGTTTAACAACATTACATAACGAGCTTGAGTCTGACGCAGTGCCACATTGTTGCCAAAAGCAAAACCACCATTGTGCCCAGATTGCAAAACTGTCACCCATTGAAAGTTTTTTTTTAGAAAATTAACACTGTCATCTTGACTATCATTGTCGACCACAACAACTTCTACTTTGTATTTGCTGTGTTTAAGATAGTGTTTGTCTATAGTTGGTAATAACTTTTTTAACCAAAACAAACCATTGTAGTTGAGAATAATAATGCTTAAATCTAATTTTTTTGCCATAACTTACTTTTTTATTTTACCGATTTTCTGGTAAATAGCATCGAGTTTTTGAGAAATCATTTGCCAATCATAATGATCTTGAACAAATTGTTTACCATTGTTAGAAAGTTTTTTCCACAATTTTTGATCAGTTAAAACTTTGATTGTTAACTTAGCTAATTCTTGAGCATCATTACTGATTAAGACATGTTGGCCGTTTTTCACGTCCAAGCCTTCGACTGCAATTTTACTGGCTACCACTGGAGTAGAACAAGCCATTGCTTCTAAAATTTTATAACGAGTGCCTTTACCACTAAAAACAGGAGCTAGCAAGAGGTCAGCACTTTTAAAAGCATAACGAATGTCATCAATCTGACCAGCAACATCAATGTTTGGATCATTGATGCCATAATTAAGTACTTTTTGACTAGGAGCATTACCGACAATTTTTAAACGAACTGTTTTTAATTGTTGTTTGACTAAGGGCCAGATTTTTTCAACTAAAAATTCCACAGCTTCTCGATTGGGTAACCATTTAAAAGTGCCAACAGACAAGATAGTGGGGATAGGAGCTTTTTGACGAGGGATTTGATCAAACCACTTATTATCTACACCATTAGCTACCACCGCAATTTTATCTTCTCTACCCAACTCTTTGGCAATAAATTTTTTATCTTCACTGCTCATCACAATTAATTGATCAGCTTCTTGCCAATAATGTTTTTCCCAACTGCGAATTTTATTGACATCAATGTTGAGAATTGGTCGCAGAAAAGCTGGTGCTTTGTTGGCGTAATTTTCATAACCTAGATATTCAATAGTTTGTTCAACTAAAATACTAGGGATTTTAAGATCAGGTAAGTGGGACATCATGTAAAAAGTTTCAGCATGAATTAGATCATAATCGCTATTGGCCAATTCTTCTTTAATGGCACCGGTGACTGTCAACGATTGGTTGCGAATGACCAAAAATGGATAGGAAGAAAAGGCAGTTTTGAGAATATTTTTGACCGTAAAGGGTTTACGACTCCGTTTAAAAACTCGCACCTGATGGCAATATTTTTCCAATTCACCAATATAGGCTTTTTCGCTCTCATCTTTGATTAGGGCAAAAAGAGTAATTTGGTGTTTTTTGGCTAGTTTTTTTAAGAGATTGTAAGTGCGAATTTGTCCACCAGATAAGAGTGGATAAGGCAAATAAGGGGTTAACATTAAAATTTTCATGATCTGTTTCTTTTATGGTTGATCTTTTTTCTTAGTCAAATCTAGAATTAAGTAGCGCTCACCTGCCTCTAAAGTCTGATACTGTTCGGCTAAAGATCGGCGTTCTTTATCATCGTTAATACTCACATAGATTGTAGCACCGCTAGCAATTTTTTCTTCGATAGCAAAACCCAGTGGCCAACCACGCCGATTGGTTTGAAACAAAAAAGCAGTGTCACCCATAGCCGGCGCGATAACTAACGCATCTTGGCTAGTGAGGCGATCAATAGCTTGTCCAGCCTCCAGATATTCCCAGGTATTAACATTAAAAAAACCCATAATTTGTTGAGCCGATAATAATATACTACTGGAAAGAATCAGGGCCACCACCACACTGCCAATCACAGCTTTCTTAAATTTGTGTCTAAGCATCAAGCTACCTCTAGCTAAACTAATAGCTACGATCGGAATTACTAAGTTTTGATAATAATCATGTTGAATATTGCCACTAGCTAAGACAATAAAATAAAGAATGATTCCCAACCACCAGGCAGCATAAATAAAATCATGTTTGCGGACCCGGAAAGTATTAGCTATTAATAAAATAATGCCAGTAAAACCTAAAAAAAGCTTAGTTAAACGTTCATAAAACAGCCACCGCCACCAAGCTGGTCGTAGGCGGATGTTGTTTTTATTAAATAACCAGTCAGACACAGGAATGCCCTCTGGAAAATTAGTAATCCAGTGTCGCCACAGAAGCAGTGGCAAAAAAGCCATAATTGGAAAAAGATAAAAAGCAATCTGTTGAAAAATTTTTCTGTCTAAATAATACCAAGCAATTGCTAAATACACTGGAGCTAGAAAAGCTATAAAAGGTTTGAGTAAAGCAGCTAAAGCTAGACTCAACAGAGCAATTAGATAATGAAGCCAGGTAAATTTTTGAGGGCCATGTTTTTTTCGACTCTGAGATTGACAAAATTCAGCCCATTGCCAAATAGATAGCAAACTAAAAGCCAGCATAAACGGCTCGGGTAAAATCGTACGCCCATAATAAACGGCATAAGGTAAAACGGCGTAAATGAAAGCAGCAAGAAGCGCCAGAGATTGAGTATCGATTAGTTTAATCAAACGATAAAGAGCATAAATAGCCAAGAGTGAGGCTACGATCGAAAATAGACGACTAACAATCACCAAATCAAAATTACAGCCCAAAGTTTGACTAAGACGCAAAAACCCTGCAATTAAACCGTTGATAATAGGGAATTCGACCATCCGGTAGCCTTCAGGATTAGCTAAGCCCGATTGAATATCGGATAAATCATGATATTTAGGATGCAATAAATCAATCTGGTCAGCTTTTAAATATTCCCTGGTCACCGAAGCGGTATCGGCTTGACGGAAACTATGCCAATCTAAGAGTGGATAATGAATACGATAAAGGCGTAGCACAAAGGCAAGTAAAAGAATGGCAACAATTAACCAGCTATTTTTTACTTTGGACTTTGTTTTTTTGGCTTTTTTGCTCATGATTTTTTTGATAATTTATGGCTAAGATGGCTCCGGCCAGAGCCCAATAGGTAAAAGCGATTTTGGAAGAGGCGAAAACGTCAATATATAAGGCATTGACCAACAATCCAATACTGGCTGCCATGAAAGCTAAATTCAAACTTTTTAACCAAGGACTAGCTTTTTTATTTTGCTTAATTTGGTAAAAAATTACCCAAAAAATTCCATAAAAAGTAATGAAACCCAATAAACCTGTTTCACCCAAGGTGCGCAGAAAATTATTATCAGTGCTTTCAGCTTCGGTGAATTGGTAAAATTCTTGTTTATTGAGGGTGGCATAAGCACTGCCCAACAACGGATTGGTCATAAAACCAGCAATTGCATTGGGCCAGAGCTCATCTAAGCGAATGGCGAGTGATAAACCATATTTCATGGCATTAGGTGACCAAGTACGTTCTTTTTCTACTATCACTACATTGCCAGCATTGTCTTCTTCTAAAACTTGATCTGGAATATCTTCATAAACATCGACTGGTCGAGTGCTGATTGGTTGCTCATCGGTTCTAGTTAAAGTGTTTTCGTCTACGGCAATGCCGTTATCGGGAGGATTGCCACGAGTTTTAATCCACACAGCTACATTCTCATATTTTTCTTCCAACACTTGCAGTTGTTTTTCGCTAAATTTTACACTGTCTTCATACGCCGTATAAGCTTCTGGATAGGCGCGCAAAATTTGTAAAAAACGATCTTGCATATCACCACCAAAAACAAAAATCATAAGCACGATTAAAACAGAAAAGCTTGTACCTCGCCGAAAAATGTCCCATAAACGTTTGACCAATAGTGGTTCTTGCCAAGCCAAAAGAATAATGGCGACCAAAATAGCTAAAAGATAAGCGGCAAAAGAAGTACGGGAAGCAGAAACAAGCAATAACCATAAGCCAATAAAATGAAGGATTTTGAAAATAATACGACCGGCTCGTTGTTGACTTTTAATGCCTAAGACATAAAAAATTGGTAACAACAATACCAAAAATCCGGCCAAATCATAGTGACCAGCAAAAGTGGATTGCACTCGAGCATGTTCGGTTAGATAAAGTACCATGCCCTTACTAAATTCACGATTCATGGTAGAAAACACTGGCCAATAATGATATTTTTGGCCATAACCATAAATACTCACCAGCACCAAAGTCAATGCCAAGGTATAAATGACCAGTTTCAAATCCTTTTCCGATTTAATATTGGAGTAAAGAATAAAAAGTAAAGAAAAATATTCGATATAGCGCAATAAATGTAAAAATGACTTAGCAAAGTGAAGGGTTTCTAGTGGAATAGTGCGAATAATAAATAAGCCAGAAATAATTGATAAAAAAGCTACTATTAAATAAGCAAAAATCCATTTAGTCACTGGATTTTGCCAAGTGATTTTTTTTCGCCAGACTTGAATTAAGTAAAAAAGGGTCACTAGTCCAACAAAAATATCTTCTAATCGAACACGAACAATATAGCCAGGAATAGCCTCAAACAATGGTATTTTGGGATAAAGAGGAATAAAGATTAATAAAAATAATGAAGCAAAAAGTAACAGGCGCTGATCAATAAAATTTGCTAGTTTCTGAGCCAGTGTTGGTTTTTTTGCCATAATCAATTATTTAAAATTGCTAGAGCTTCACGGTAAATTGTCGCTTGTCTTTTCTTGCCAGTCAAGCGATAAATTAAGTAACGTAAAGCAGCTCCAGCGCGTAAAATCCAGCGCAGTAAGCGTTGTTGGTAGGCAGGAAAATGCTTGCGCCATATATATAAGTAAGATTTAAATTCGCCCAAAATGGCATTCTGGCTTGAGGAGCTGGCGCTACCCAAGTGGACAATTTGAGCATGGGGATGAATCGCAATATCGAAGTGGTGATTTCTAGCCCTCAAGCAAAATTCTTGATCCTCACCATACATAAAAATATTTTTATCTAAGTAGCCAATGCGCTCAATCACTGCCCTTCTAATCATCATCGCTGCTCCAGACACCCAGGCCTTATGAATCAATTCGTTTTGTCGGCGTTGTTGATCTAGCAACTGCTTGTGGTTGAGCTGCTGATTGAGGCCAGTTTCTTGAGTAGAGGGTAGATATTTACCGATAATTGGCAAATCATCTAAAAAAAACATTTGATTAAAAATAGCACCGAGTGACAATTTTGAGCCACCTTGGGGTTGTAGACTGCCGTCGGCATTAAGCAAAGTGGGGCTTAAAATGCCTAAATAATCGATAATTTCTTCGCTATCTTGAGTAGTAGCCGTCGCCAATTGATCGGGATGATCTAGAAAAGTTTGAACCAACATTTCAATCGCGCCTTTTTGAACAATAGTGTCGGAGTTTAAAAGCAAAATGTATTGACCCTTCGCTTGTTTAAGCGCCTGATTATTAGCTCGGGCAAAACCTAAATTCTTTTTATTAACAATTAATTGATAATAACGAAATTTTCCTCGATTAAAAAATTGTTTAATAGCTTGGATACTGCCATCTCGGCTGTGATTATCAACCACCAAGATTTCACTGCTTTTTTTTAATAGATCACTGTGTTTAATTTCTGTTAATAGACTGTCTAGCGCTTGGATAGTTAAATCTTTAGTATTGTAAGAAACAATAATCACTGATAAAAGTTTTTGCATAATTGTCAAATTTTATTGAAACAAGCGGGGGCGTCCTAAACGATAATTACTAGCGGTTCTTGGTCGCTCACCAATCACTTTGGCTGGTACACCAGCTACAATTTGGTAGGGTTCCACATCTTTGGTAACAATTGCTCCAGCCGCCACCACTGCTCCTTCACCAATAATTACTCCTGGCATAATAATCGCGCGAGGGCCAATAAAGACATAATCGCCTATTACCACTCGCTCTTCAATTGTTTTCATTTCACTGGATTTAACATCGTGCTCACTTGTCCAAATCATCACTTCAGAAGCAATGTCGACATGATTGCCGATATTTAAACCTCCTTGAGAATTGGGCAATTGACGACGACCATCTAAAGTGACTTTTTCACCGATCAAAGTGCCCTTACCAATGCTAATTCCAGCGGGATAATAGATTCTAGCCATCATGTGAATGGTAGATTTGGAGCCAATTTTCATGCCCGACAGACGATAAAAGAAGCGTCGCCAACTGTGAAAAGGTAAAAAACCGACTCCCCACCAGAGGAAACCAGTCCAGATTTCTAAAAGAATTGTTTTGAGACGAGTTTTAGCTTTACTGCGAATTTGCTTAGCAGTTAAAACCTGTCCATTTTTATCTTTAATCGACATGCAACTAGTATACAACAGAGATAAGAAAGTGTTGAGGCCTGACTGCAAAAGCTATTTTTTGGTCTGAGGTGGAGTGATGCCAAAATATCGATAAGCCTTTTTGGAAATCATCCGACCTTTGGGAGTGCGGCGAAGAAAGCCAATTTGCAATAAATAAGGTTCTAAAACTTCTTCAACGGTGCCGGAATCCTCACTAATACTGGCTGACAGAGTTTTGAGGCCAACTGCCTTACCATCATGTTTTTGAATCAGAGCCATTAATAAACGCCGATCGTTTTCATCCAGTCCCAACTCATCGATTTCAAAAATTTCAAGAGCTTTGGTGACTAAATTAACATCAATTTGTGCTTTTTCCAAAATTTGTGCAAAATCTCGAACTCTTTTTAAGAGTTTAAGGGCAATTCGTGGTGTGCCTCGCGCGCGTTTGGCTAGTGATAAACGAGCCTCTCGATCAATTCGACAATTGAGTTTTTTACTAGCCAAGTCAATAATGATTTCTAATTCTTCTGGTTGATAAAATTCTAAGCGATGAATCAAGCCAAAACGATCTCTAAATGGACCAGTAAGCAAACCAAAGCGAGTGGTCGCTCCGACCAAAGTGAATTTAGCCAAATCGAGGCGAACGGTGCGAGCACTGGGGCCCTTGCCGATCACAATATCCAGCGCAAAGTCTTCCATCGCTGGATAAAGAGTTTCTTCAACAGCTTTGGGTAAGCGATGAATTTCATCAATAAATAAAACATCACCGTCTTCCAAGTTGGTCAAAATGGCGGCTAAATCACTGGTTTTTGACAGTGCTGTACCTGAGGTGATGCGAAAATTAACCCCCATTTCCTTAGCAATCAGTTGCGCTAAAGTGGTTTTTCCCAGACCAGCAGGGCCATAAAATAAAATATGATCAACCGCTTCTTGGCGCTGGCGTGCCGCATCAATGGCAATTTTTAGTGATTTTTTAATATTGACTTGACCCAAAAACTCTTGCCAACTACTGGCTCGCAGTGAAGTAAACAGCAATTCCTCTTCATCATTATTAATTAGACGTGGATCGGTTTGTGTTTGTTTCATGATTTTTTTCCACTGGCAATTTTGAGCGCTTGTTTGATGGCGACTGCTAAGTCTAAATTATCGACATCGACTTTTTCCAGAGCCAAATTGATATCGCGATCTTCAAAACCCAAACCCAGGAGCGCGTCATAAACATCCTGTCTTTTAGGTGAAAGAGTGGCTAGATTGAGTTCTTTCAGACTACCGAGTTTGCTCTTTAATTCAATGATAATTTTTTGGGCAAGTTTCTTGCCTACTCTAGGCACTGCGGTAAAAAAACTCAAATTAGCTTCTTGTACCGCACTAATAAGTCTGTCAGCTCCACCATTAATAATCCCCAGAGCAGTTTTTGGCCCAACTCCGGACACAGTCAAAACTAACTGAAAAAGGGCTAACTCTTTTTCTTGTTGGAAACCATAAAGTTCTAATTTATCTTCCTTAACGTGAGTATAAATGTGGGCTTCGAGTTCTTCGCCAGCCACTTCACTACTAACTGCGCTTTGTAAAAAATTACTGGGAGCATAAACCTGATAACCAACGCCAGCGCAAACAATGATTAAATAATGTTCTTTAACAACAACTTGTCCTTTTAGATAAGCGATCATAATTTTTTGAGCTTTCTGCTAGCTTGATGGCAAAGGAGCAAGGCGAGTGCGTCAAAAGTATCATCAAGGATCTCTTGTGCACTGTTTTGATCAATTGCTAACTCTAATCTTACCATCTTTTCTACTGCTTTTTTATCGGCTCGTCCATAGCCAGTTACCGCTTGCTTGATTTGCAGCGGTGTGTATTGACTAATTTTTAGCCCAGCCTTGAGAAGCGTGGCCATAATCAAACCGCGCGCTTCGCTAACTTTCATGGCGCTAGTTTGATTTTTAAACCAAAACAGAGTTTCAATAGCGGCTTCATCGGGGTGATGGTGCTCAATAATGGCGGTTAAATCTTCTAAGATTTGTTGATAACGCTGCTCAATTGTGCCTTGGCGATCGGTAATAATACAACCGTGACCAAAAATTTTCCAAGTGCCGGTAGTTTCTTGCGCTACTGCCCAACCTAGGCGGTCATAACCAGGGTCAATACCAATAATAATCGGATTAGCCATGTTGACTCTCTGCCAGTTTCTTGAGCTGGCGCAAAATGGCTTGAGCAGATTTTTGCCAACTAAATTGTTTAATATGATTCTGTCTTTTTTTCAGCACGCTTTGATATTGTTTTTTAGTGAATTGACTAAATTTT
>CAYSMC010000024.1:0-62020 GCA_964432115.1 uncultured Pseudomonadales bacterium
GACATTCCCAGCCAGATCTTTAGTCACTTAAGGGCAGTGACTAAAGATCTGGCTGGGAATGTCGGTGAGTCTTTGGACAAGGTGGTAGTGACTCCCAAAGCAACTGAGAACGCACTAGATTTAGTGATGAGTAACTTACAATTTGCCTTTGGCTTTTTAAATAGAAATAAGTAATGAAAAAAAAGATAAAAAATAAAAAATTCAAAAACTACTGCTTTTTTCGCTTTTGTAAGCTGTTGCTATTAATAGCCTTGATTCTCGGCTTGTTTTTGGCTTGGTTGTTCTTTAATAGCAAATTACGCTCTATTGAAAGGAGACTGGAAATTACTTTTATTAGTCCTCATCAGGCGCTGATTTTTTGGAAGAGTGATAGTCAATCTTTGGGCTATGTTCGGTCTGGAACTAGCAAATATTGGCGCAAAACAACAAGTTATCAAACCAGCAGTGAAGCGGGTGACATTCATGCTGTTTTACTAGAAGAAATTCCGGCTGAGGGCTTGTATATTAGTATTCATAATGAAAACGACAACTTTTTTTATTTCCCAGAAATAATAAAGATTGGTTACGATTATGCAAAATCAGAGATTGAGTAATGAAAAAAAATACAACTGAACAAAAAACTAGCAACAAACAAGCAATCTTAGAAATCAAAGATGTTCACAAGTCCTTTATGATTGGTAATAATGAGTTAGAAATCATTAAAGGAGTAAGTTTTACGGTGTACAAGGGTGATTTTGTGATTGTTTTTGGTCCTTCAGGATGTGGTAAAAGTACCATTTTAAATATTTTACTAGGTTTAGAGCCACCAACCCAGGGAACAGTTAATTTTTTAAGTCAAGATTTATACAAAATGTCAGAAGATAAGCGTTCACAATTGCGCAAAAAAGAAGTGGGTATGGTTTATCAGCAATCAAATTGGATCAAAGCTCTCAAAGTGATTGAAAATGTTTGTTTTCCACTAACTTTGCAGGGAGTAACTATTGAAGAGAGAGATAAGCAGGCCAAAACCGCCCTTGAATTAGTGGATATGTTGCAGGCAGCAGAACAGATTCCAACTGAATTGTCAGCTGGACAACAGCAACGCGTATCTTTGGCTAGAGCTTTAATTACCAAACCGAGTTTGTTGGTGGCTGATGAGCCAACAGGCAATCTAGATTCAAAATCAAGCGAGGAGATTATGAATCTTTTTAAAGATTTTAATGAGCAAGGCCATACGGTGGTGATGGTTACTCACGACTTAGAGTACTTGCGATATGCTTCTCGCTCCGTGCAAATATCTGATGGGGAAATAGTGGAAGAACACAAGGCTAATGCTGAAACCTTGAAAGAATTGGCCGTTTCCAAGCGAGGCAATGGTTCTGTTTCGAGCTCCAACAGTCGACAAGAGGCCACTAGCAATCTAGAAGAAGAAACAAAAAATGTTGAAAAAAATTAAAATTAAACCAGCTGAAGTATTGCAGTTTGTCAAAGCTTTTCTTTTAGAATCTTTGCTGTTATTAAAATTCTTTTTCCTTTTGGCGGTGATAACCGTTTTTAGCACTGTGGATTTAATTTATAAAATAGCTTCTCTAATACCGGGTCTAAAAAAGTTAGCCAAAAAGAATAGTGTTTTGAGAAAGAAAATTTTAGATTTGATTGATCCCTATATAGAGGGGGAAATGAGCAATCGAGATATTATTCTTTTAGCAACTAAGCATTTAAAAACAAAAAAAACCAGAACGATAATTACCATAGGTGGTATGACCATAGGTTTTGGAGCGATTATCTTTTTATTATCACTGGGTTATGGTTTTGAAAGACTAGTAGTTTCTCGAGTAACTAATTTGGGGGAAATGAAACAGGTTGATTTGAGCATTGGTCAAGCAAGCTCTTTGGTTTTTAGCGATGAGGTAATGCAACAGATGTTAGAGATTGAAGGAGTAGATGAAGTTTTGCCTATTGTTTCTTCAGTGGCTAGAGTTAGTTACCAAAATTCTATTTCAGATGTGGTGGCTTATGGAGTCACCACTCGCTTTTTGACCGAATCAGCGATGAGACCCAATCGAGGAGCAATTTTTGAAGATGAAAATTATTCTGCCGAAGAATATATATTAAAAGCCAAAGAAGCTGAACAAAAACGGTCAGAAGAAGAAGCAGAAAATGATGAAGAAGATGGAGAAGTAGCAGGAGCTAGTGTTGTAGTTAATAGCACTGTGGCTCTTGGTCAGGAGAGCGCTAAATTGAGTTATGAAATTTATCCTTTGGTTTGGAAGGCGGTTTATGATAGTCCTTCACCGAAAGCTAATATCATCGCTTATACCAAGCGTCAAGCAGGTTCGCAACAAGCCACTGAGGTTTGGGGTCAGCCTCATCCAGACGATCCCAATGCTAGTTCAGTACAAGATATTAATGGCAACTTTTTTAGCACTTGGATCTTTGATAGTTTTCCTCTTTGGGATAAAACTTCTTGTGATGAAGCAGCTGCAGATTGTATTGAAGGAAAATATCAGGTCAGCAAAAGTGCTTCTCGGCAAATGATTAGTGCTGGATATATTACTCAAGATTCAGTTAAAGTTGAGCGATTTAACATCATTTCTTTATCCAACCCCGTGCATATTGAAGGTGAGAGTTTGGGAGAAATCGATCTTAGCATCACTCATGACAATTGGTATCAGTTGTACGGCCAACCCAAAAAATCTGGCTTAATGCTTTTGCAATTTACTAAAATGACAGAATTTCCCAAAACAATCAAAGCTGAATTGGTAGTGGGGGAGGCTTACTATGGGAAATATGGATCGGTACTAGAAAATTCATCTGGAAGAAAGTTGGGTTATTGGTTAAAAGCTGAGTGGCCAGTCTGGGAGCAAATTGACTGTGGAGAGGGTTGTGATCAGCACTTTTTAGCAAGAAGGGATATCGACAGAAAACAAGAAACTGTTACTGCATATATCCGTGCAGAGAATTTAGAGCTACTAAATTTACCATTCAATCCTTCTCAAGGTAAAGTGTTAGGTGAAAGTACTACTGCCGAAGATCAGTCAGCAAGCCTTGTTACAACGACTTCTGCCACAGATTCTACTGTGTCCATAAGCAGCAGTTCAGCTACCGCTACAACAAGCGCCACTCAGGCCTCAGTCACAGGTGATGAAGACTTGGATAGTTTGTTGGCGGAATTTAGTGAAGATGAAGATTTAGATTTGGTCGAGATAATTTCTCAACTAGAGGCTGTAAATCGTGTTGAAAAAATGATCATGCCCTTTAGTAGTGAAGCAAAAAAGATTGTTTTAGTGAATCGATCGATGTTAAATTTATTAGGTATTGATGAGGGTGTAGCTCTGGGAGAAACATTTAGTGCGATTTTGGTTTTTGATGGTAAACTTTTTAATCAATCGGAAACCTTGGTTGAATCAGATGAGGTAATTATGACTATAGCCGGAATTTTACCCGACGATCGAACACCAGCCTTTTATTTGCCATTTGGTGACGTAAAAGGTACAGGGATTGCAAATTATTCTCAAGCCAAGGTGATTGTCAATGATCAAGATAAATTAGCAGAAAGTCGAACAGAAATTGAAACTATGGGTTTTCGCACCAGCTCAGTAGTGGACACAGTAGAACAAATTAATAGCTTGTTTCAAAGTTTAAGGTTAGGTTTATTAGTTTTTGGCATGGTTGCCTTGAGTGTAGCGGCTCTAGGGATGTTTAATACTTTGACCGTTTCTTTGTTGGAAAAGACTAGAGAAGTGGGATTGATGAAAGCAATAGGGATGAAATCTCAAGAAGTGAAAATGCTATTTTTGGCAGAGTCGGTAATTATGGGCTTTTTCGGAGGAGTTTTAGGTTTATTATTCGGTTTCCTAGCGGGTCAACTTTTGAGTATAGTTTTAAGTAGTATCGCTGTAGCCAGTGGTTTTGACCCAATCACCGCTACCCATATACCTTTAAATTTAATTTTAACAATCACTGGCTCTTCGTTCTTAATTGGAGTTCTAACTGGTTTCTATCCGGCTTATCGCGCAACCCACATTTCAGCACTTAATGCTTTGCGCTATGAGTAGTTTTTTGATTAGAATCTAATAGCTGCGTTATCGTTATATAAGAGCTTAATTTGTTCTAGGGTGAGGGCATAGTTATAAATCCGTACATCATCAATTTGGCCATTAAAATTATAATTTGTACCCTGATAGGTGCCGATTTTGGCACTGACATCATTGACTGCCAGATTACCAGTTATGGGAGTAGTGCCTACTAGTGTGCCATCTTTATAGATTTTAATATTTGCCCCATCATAAGTGCCGACAAAATGATACCAGCGATTCAACTCATGGGTTTCGGAGTCAGCTGCATTTCTGTCCAGTCCGCCTACAGTTAGCCTGAAACGAATTTTGTTAGAAGGATTTTCCATTAAAAATGTCCAAGGACTGCCTTTGACAGCAATCACTGAATAGGACTGCCCACCACCTCCATAAGCATTATATTTTGCCCAGGCAGAAACTGAAATTTGATTAGTAAAATCTTTAATGCTGCTGTCATTTCCCAAATCTATATAATCATCAGTTCCATCAAAACTGAGCGAGCTATTGAATTGGCCATTTCTACCGTTATACCAGGCTTCTGTGGAACTTCCAGAACGACAACTACCCAGGGCGTTTTGGGTACCGCTACTACCAATATTAATCGTACCATGATTATTATTACCAGATATATCGTTGGCTGTTGTTCCTTGACACTCATCTAGACGCCAATGGGCGACTGGAGCGCCACGATTGTAGTCCCAAGCGACTTGAGCAGGAGTACGAGCGTAGTCATAGATGCGGACGTTATCAATCGAGCCGCTATACCAAAAACTTGTTCCTGTATTTGCTTTGCCAAACATAACAGCTGTAGCTTGAAGATTGGGCGTATAAGTATCTGTCACTTTTAGTTTGCCATCGACATAAAGAGAGGCAGTACCGCTTGTGCCTCCACTAAAAGTCAGAGTTAAAAAGTGCCAGTCATTATCAGTAATGCCTGATCCATAATTTCTTCCATAAAAACCACCGCCAATTGAATTTGATGTGCCCAAGCTAGCTGAAGAGCACCAACCGAGCCAAGCGGCTTGTGAAGTGCTGGCGTTTCCGATAGAAACACCGAGCCCAAAAGTACTATGTGAGCCGGCTTTAAACCAGCCCTGCAGGGTAAAAGCTGAGCTTCCAAGAATTGTATTGCTACCTGCTTGAACATAATTATTACCATCAAAATTTAGAGCTGAACCAAGACTATTTACTCCTTTAATCCAGTTGCTATTACTCATATCAACTAAAGTTCCATCATTACTATTGTCTGAATAATCATGAGCGACAGTTCCAGTATTTTCATCAAAGGTCCACTCGCCAACTGGTGGTGAACAAGAACCAGTATCTCCGGGTACGCAATATTCGCTGGCCGAAGAACCAGCAGAACCAGCGGGACTTTCTGGAGATTGGCCCATTACAGTTGATACACCCTGATTGTATTCTTGAAGGATTTCTCCAGCACTAAGCGCTGAGTCATAAATTTTTACTTCATCAATAAGACCTTTGTATGGATAATTGACTAAATCATATTGGCCGATTCTAAAAGCTTGATTCCAACTAGGGCTTGTAGTGCTATGGGATGCACCAGATTGCTTGCCATTGATATACCATCTTTCTTCAGTGCCGTTAAACCAGTAAATGACGTGGGTCCAGCTGCCATTTGGTACATCACCAGTCCCGTTGGACCAAAAATTACCGTCCTGTTGAGAGAGCATTGCACCACTAGATCCAATTAGCAGTCTGCGAGTGCCGCTATATCCAAGAATTGCTCGATAGTTACCAGTGTTTTCGGGTTTCACCCAAACTGAAATGGTAAAAGGTGCACCTGAAGTTAAGCTGGTGATGGCAGGTACGCTAACATAATTGCTAGTCGTACCATCAAAACTTAAAGCACTGCCTTTTTTTCCCTGTTTTGTCCAAGTAGCACTGGTGATAGTGCCATGATTTTCTTGATCAGAAGAGTCATAAGCGGTGCTTCCACTAGCTCCATCAAATTTCCAGTAAGCTAATAATTTGCTTGGAAGCGGAGTGATTGCGGCAGACCCCATTTGGTGGCCAAATACTGTTTTTGAACCAATTTTTGCACTACCAGCAATATAGTCTGCATTGATTTGTTCAGCACTCCGAGCATAGGGATAAATTTTAATTTCATCCATTAAGCCATCTGTCCACCAGCCGTACATAGTGCCAATGATGAGAGATTGAGCATTATCTATGCTATCCGTAACAGTTGAAATATTTAGTTCATTACTTTGTTTTTTCCCATTGATATAGGCTAAAACTTTTCCATTGCTTCTATCAAAAACAAAATTATAATGAACCCATTGATTTATTAAATCACTTGGTTGACTGCCGTTGTTAAAACTTAGAGTAGATCGAACAAAATTATTTGATATGTCACGAATACAAATATCTATTCCAGTGCTTTTGTACCCATGACCAATGTCAAAGCCGGCATTTGCTACTCCATCTGCGTAACATTTAATAGATTTTTTGATCATAAAATTTGATCGAGGATAAGTATAATCGCGATGAAGGGCCCAAGCAGAAATTGTAAAATCTTTAGTATTAAAATTTAGTAGTTCGTCATCACTCACGGTAACAGTTCCAGGAAAATTTAGGCACTGGCCATCGATACAAGAATCAGGCGTTTCCCTCGTTGCCGTAGCAACTGTACCATGATTTTCCTGACCAGAAGAATCATAGGCAGTGCTTCCACTTTCTTCGTCAAATTTCCAATAGCCAACTGGAGCAGGGGAGCTTTCCTCACTAGAAGAGAGGCTGGTAGTTGGGTCAGTGCTCGCATATTGTCGGACAAACAAATTGTCATAATATGCTGTTCCAGCACTGTGACTCCAAATCCCTATGTGAGAGTAACTATTAGTAATATCCCAATTATCAAAAGCTGTTTGACGAGTGGAGTCAAAATACAAGGCCTCTAAGAATCCTGCATTGACTACTGCTTTGTACACATGCCAATTGCTATCAATTGTTTGAGAATTAGTAAAAGAACCAAAAGCACCATCATGTGTTTCCACTATCTGGTTGGTAGATGCTCTAAGATACATTCCATAATAATCTGCGTTTGTTCCGTTGCTAGCAAAAATAAGTCCCGGATGAGGACTATTGGTTGCTGTGCTCGTGGCTCTTATAGCCATTTCCACGATGTAGCTACTCTCCAGGCTAGCTTCTTTATAGATCTCTCCTGGTCCGTTGTTGCCACTAACTCCCAATACTTGTCGAGAACCATCAGTATCAAGAGCAAAATTCTCTGTTTCGCCTATCCAATCAGAATATTCTGTAAAATCTTCAAAAAATTCAAAAACATTACTGCCATTTTCTGTGTTGCTGGCAGTACTATTTCCATAGTAAATAAAAATAGTGCTAGCGTTATTTCCCTTATAAACTGTTGGAACCTTCACCCAGACTTTTGTATTAGCATTATTGCAGCCAGGGTTATCTTCCTCAATCCAGTGAGCTAAGAGATTGCCATCCCAATCAGTGACCCTTAAGTCTTCGCAAGCGCTTTGCATTTTATTGGCAGAAATTAAGCTCGCTGTGTCTAGCTCAAAGCTGATTTGAAAATTTTCTAAATCTGTTCCGTTGCTATTACTAATTAGTATGCCTCTTCGATACAACCAGGTTTCGTTCCACCACTCGGCTGCAACTTGTTTGACTTGAGTTAAACTGTAGAGAGCTAAACCGAGTAGAAAGGGAAGAACAATCAATAAAATTGTCCACAATCTCGCTTTTTGTTGACTATTGTTTTTCTTTTTAGTAAAAAGGCTAGTGAAATAATTACTCAAGGCCATAAGCTTGTTTTCAGTATAAAGAAAAAAAGAAATATCAGCTAGTGCTTTTTGTGCCTCCACCAAGAATCGAACTTGGATTTAAGGTTTAGGAAACCTTCGTTCTATCCATTGAACTATGGAGGCTAAATTTGCTTAGCTCTTAATTTTAATATTCAATTACTTCATTTTAAGTTGAGTGTAATTTAGCAATTTTATCATTGGCTCTTAATTTTGAATAGAATTCAGCTTTGATTATTACATAATTGATGATTATTAGTGGAATAATTCTAAAGAGGACTGTTATAACCCAAGCAAGATCTGTGATGTAGCGTCCTTCTGCTCCAATTTGCAGGAGGTAGAAGAAAATAAAAGGTGTTGGTAATAAGTACGACAAAGCACTAATTTTTACAATTTTTTTATTAAAAGATTTTTGAGTGAGGACGCCTAGAGCTAAAAAAGGAGCCAAACTCGTGTAATGATATTCAAAAACTAAGTCATAGAATAATAAGTAGAAAGAAGTCCACATAAATAAACTAACAAAAAAGTTTGGTTTGACGCGCGTTTGTATTCTCAGAAGTATTAGGGCAGTGCTGATCTTCACCAAGTTGGCGTAGGGTTTTAAAACTACAAAATACCTGAGCAAAGCGTCCAGATTAAAAATTCCCGGAGGACCGCCAATTGGATCTCTAAAACGATTAAATAAATTACTAAAATAATAAAGACCTGCGCCACTAATGGCATAAGGTAGTGAAACCACGATAAAAATAAATAAACCTAGTGCTAGTGTTGTGTAGTGTTTTTTAAAGAATAGTGCAATTGCCCAGAGTAAACCAATGGGTTTAACTAGTAGAGCAAAGGTAAAAACAAATGCATTAATAATTTGCGATTTTTTTGATGGGATTTGTTCCTTAAGATTGCTGATTAAAAAGAAAAAAATAGCTGTATCTAATAAAAAATGATATTGGCCGTTCCAAATTTCCAAATAATGAGGAAAAATAGCGATTAATAGACAAATTGCTAAGGGAAAATTTTGGTGGTAGCGGTATTTTTTGAAGAGTGTAATTGCTAAAACCAGGGTAATAACTAAGCGGAAAAGTAACCATAGTCTAAAGGCAGTTGCTGCTTTGAATAATTGTAAAACACTACCAACAACAATTGTAAAAAAAGGATGGTAAACATTAATATTACTGAACGGTGCGTAAGCTGGCACATCAGCATCACTTGGTAATTCACCTGTTAGAAAACCTCCTCTTAGCCATGCGTAAGCTCCATTGGGGACTTGAAAAAAATCAATACCTTGCAATTCATGAGTGTTGCCATGGGCAAAAAAAATATCAAAATGATGTGTTTGGAGTGCAGAAAGATAAAAAGCTAGGTGGATAACAATTGCCAAGATGATAATAAAGCGCTTCATTTTTTTGTCGGAGATGGCGGACTCGAACCGCCGACCTCGGCGTCCCGAACGCCGCACTCTAGCCATCTGAGCTAATCTCCGGTCTTTATACTGGGCCTTTTTATGTACTAAGCTATTTTAAATTAATGGCGTATAAGTTGAAAGGCGAGTCTGGACTAAAACTGGTATAAATAATGATTTGACTGCCGTCTGGCCAAGGATAAACAAACTCATCAATAAAAGGACCAGAATAAATGACCGTATTGTTATGACCATCATATTCCATGATGTGAATTTTACCATCTGCTACATAGAGTAGATGTTTAGAATCAGGAAACCATTGTAAACTGTTTAAACTGACTCCAGAATAATAGTTATTAAAATTAATAGCAGTTGTTTCTTTATCATTGACTGAATCGGCCTGTAATCGTAAAAAGGCTTCGGGAGAAGCTTCTAACTGGCGCAGTTGATTATTAAATAAATCATCACTAAGTAATTGTTTATCGAGAAAATTTAGCTCAATTTCTTCTTGTTCATCGTTGATTGCTTGATCAATGATTTGACTGTCGTTTTCGACAGGATCTTCATTAGTTTCGGTACTTAAATTTTGTAAAGGAAAATTGGGACGAATATCTTCATTTAACACTAAAAAGTTTTTATCTTCCTCTCGGTCATAAACATAAATATTACCGATTTTTAAATCTCTATCTTCAGTCTGATTATTGGCAGCTGGTAAGGGAGGAATAAGTTCTTCTGTCAGGGTAACGTTAGCTGTGACGGTGTAGAGTAATCGTTTTTTATCTGGAGAGATGTAAACATTTTTAGCCGACTGGGTAGCAATTTGCAGAATTTCTTCAGGAAATTTTTCCAAAAACAAGCGTTCTTTTTGATAAATTTCTTCTTCCCAAGTAGACAGAGTGTTAGTTCTTAAATAAGAGATGTCCACTTGATTTGATAAAGTACTTTTTTTATCAACTGGAATTAGGAATTCTTGGCCTCCAAACTTTTCATCAACCAGAATCATCACTTCTTGACTATCTGGTGACCAAATAATATGAGCTTTGTCTAATTCTAAATCAGGAAGATCATCACTAATTTGGCGAGGTCCACTCTGTAAAGATAAAAAATTACTAGTTAGTTCTAATAGATAAAAACCATTGCTGGTGGCAGAACCACCCTGGTTGAAATGGAAGAGAATTTTTTGCCCATCTGGAGAAGGATGAAGATTACTAATACCAGTTACAGTGAGAGGCAATAAACTTGGAGCGGTAGGGAATAGAGTAGCATTAGTTTGAGTAACTAATTCCTCTTGGACCAAGAGTTTTTTTTGCCAAACCGAATAACCTTCTTTGACAATTTTGATTTGGTATTCTCCTGGATCGATATAAATAGTGTCATCGGTAGCAGTCACTAAGCGATCATCGATAAATACTTGAGCCCCAGTGGGAAAAGAATTAACGTTTAACAACCCAGTATTAGCGACCATGCCTTCTTTGGTTAAACGCCAACTGCCACGAGCATAACGGATGGCAAAAATACTGCCAATCACAATGATTAATAAGGAAAACAAACTATACCCTAGTCGAGTAGTAAAAATTGCTTTGAAAATATTTTTGACTCGTCCAATTAAACGCTGGAAAATTTTCTTCTTTTTTTTAATTGCCATCTCATTTCATTTTTTTAATTAATATTTTTTGTGCCTTGTTCTTGTTGAGGTCTTTGACTATTATATCAATTAGATGCCTAAAAGTCTTGATTTTACAAAGAAGACAAATAAACTCTCTCTGTGGCAACGTTTGGATTGGCGCCAAGCTTTAGCTATTGATTTAGGCAGTCATGAAATTCGCATTTTTCGAGCCAATCTTCGACAAAAAAGCCAAATGGAAGTACTCAATATTGATCAGTCCTGTGTGGCTGTCAAACGAGCTAGAGTCTCAAGTCAAATTAAAGTATTAGCCATCGGTCGAGATGCTTTGGAAATGAGAGAAAGACTAGGAGATGAAGTTGAAGTCATTTTCCCGATTATTGCTGGGAGAATTATTAACGAAAAATTAGCTAAAATTTTACTTAAAGAATTACTAAAAAAAGCGTTGAGAGTAAATAGAATGTTACCTTTTGTTATCAGTCCCGTGGTGGTGGTCACTGTGAAAGCAGGAACAAGTGAATTTTCGCGCAGGAGTTTGAGTCGTTTATTTTATGATCTAGGAGTCAGTGAAGTGCATCTATTGTCAGAACCGTTGGCGGCCGCCATCGGTGTTGGCGTGCCGATTGCCGATGCCAGTGGGGTGATGTTAATGCAAATGGGAGCGGTAGGCGTTGAGGCGGCCGCCCTATCTTTAGGTTCAGTAGTGAGTTTTCAAAGTAATTTATGGACAGGCACAGTGGCTGGTTGGGAATTGGACGAATTATTGCGTGCTTATTTAGTCAAGAAACATCATTTATTAATTACCCTCGAAGCCAGTGAGACTCTCAAAAAACACATCCAATTGACAACTAATATTGATGAACCAAGTACTGAAGTTAGTGAAGCCACTGAACAGACTCAGCACAAGGCACAAGCTGATGAGCTAATCAACCTGGTGGGTAGAGATTTAATCAGTCATCAAGCAAAAACTATCGCCGTTAGCAATCAAGAATTGGCCACAGCTATTAAACCAGTGATTAAAGATTATTTATTTTTGATTGAACGTTTAATGGAAGAAATGCCTAACGCTTTATTAGCCGATGTTTTGGATAGAGGTTTGTTATTGTCTGGTAATTTGGCTAGATTAAATGGTTTAGATCAATTTTTGGTTAATGCTTTAAAAATGCCGGTGGCTGTTGTTGATGACCCAGATTTGGCAGCCGCTACAGGTGCACTCACAGTTTTAGAAAATTTAGAATTGTTTAAAGCAAGTTTAGCTTACACTTAATTGATTGGCCCTGTTTGCTCAGTCTATGCTTGATTTTTTAGTTTTAGCCAATAATCATTTTGACGACATAAAACTTTTTTAGCCATTTTTTCCTCTTTTAATAAGAGTTCCACTGCTTTTTCGAGGTAAATAGTGTTTTGTGAACCTTTAACTAAGACCAAATCACCTGTCTGTAAATTTTTGGCTAAAGCACTGCCAGCCAATTGACTATCAGTAAAAGTTGCAACTCGAGCGATCTTTCCTTCTTTTTTGGCAATTTTGTCTTGCAAAATGGGCAAAACATAGTTTTTCATTAGTGGTCCAATCAGGTATATTTCTGTAAACTGCTTGGCCAATGCTCGAGCTGTCTCTTGATGAATCACTTGAGCTTCTTGACCTAATTCTCGAATATCTCCAACAATGGCCACTAGCCGTTTAACGTGTTGATCATTGTTGGCTAATTGTTCAGCCAGTTTGATCATTTCCAACATGCCAGAGGCATTGTATGAACTATCCAAAATGTAGCTTCTGTTTTTACCAAGCAATAAGTTGCTCCTACCTGGTTCAACGGTCCAGTAATTTTCTAAGTTTTTTTTGATTTCAGTTTTGTTCAAACCAAGTTTTAATGCCAGCAAGATAGCACTAGCTAGAGCTGTAGAGTAATGTTGACCCAACACTAAATTTTTTAATTTAATCTCAATAAGTCGATTGGCTAGGTCGTATTTTTTTAAACGATTATTAATTTTAAAAACAAATAGGCTTCCATCAAGATTCACTTGCCAATTAACCAGTTTTAGATCTAGTTCATAATTTTGCGCAGGATCATTTTCACCAAAAGTTAAAATTTCAGCTTGAGTTTGACGACTAAATTGCCAAATAACTTGATCATCTCGATTAATAATCGCTAAACCATTATTGGGCAGTGATTGTGCTAATTTACTTTTTTCTGCAGCGATGAGTCTAATGGCTGTTTGTTCACGTTGCTCCGCATTTTGTTCGCTAATAAATTGATCAAAATTTTGACTATGGATGGCTTTAGCATTTAACATAATAGCAATTTGTGGTTGAACGATGCTCAATAAATATTCCATGTTCTTGGGTGGTAAAGGACTATCAATCCCCATTTCAATGACATACACATCAAATTGTTCCCAGTTACTCAACAATTTCCAAGGAGCCAGTAAAATCAGGCGGAGCCAATCTAGAGGACTATAATTTTTCACTTTTAGACCCAAAATATCTAAAGGAATACCTGATTCAGAATTGGCTTTATGACTAACTTTAATCTTGAAGTGAGCCTTATTCTTACCTAAGACAGCCAAGATCGCTGATTGACAACTAGTTTTACCAGCACTGCCAGTTATTCCCACGATTTTGGCTTGTTTATTCTTGGTCAATTGCAACTTAGCAAAAAAGCGCAAATAAGAAAGAACTAGAGAAGCGAGATTGTGTCTAATATTCATTTCTTTTTTTCTAAGTCATTAACAGCTAATTGGAATTGTTGACCACGATCCTGATAGTCTTTAAATAAGCCAAAGCTGGCACAAGCTGGACTGAGCAGCACCACATCACCCGATTTAGCCCACTGGCTAGCTTGTTCGACTGCTTCAGTCATCGAATGACACAGTTTGTGTTTGGGGAAAATGTTAACTGCTAACTCCTGTTTTTGCCACATTTTTTGTAATTCCTGCAGGATTTTGTTTCCAACTGGAGGAAAAAGCAGTAGAGCTTTGACCTGGTGTTCGATAATACTATCTAAATATTCATTAAGATTAAGTTTTTTATCAGAACCGCCGGCCAGGAGAATAATTTTTCCTTGAGGAAAACTACGGATTGCTGCACTGCCTGCAGTGGGATTAGTGGCAATAGAATCATCAAAATATTTAACACCATTAATCTCAGCTACAAATTCCAAGCGATGAGCCAGGCCTTGAAAATTGCTAATACTCTGTTGCAAACTGGTGGCTTTGACTTGAAAAATTAAAGCGACCGCAATAGCACTTAATACATTATATAAATTGTGTCTCCCCAACAGTGGTACGTCCTTAACAGCCATTAATTTGACTAATTGAGTTGAATCATTAGTTTTTCGCCAGTAGATGTTTTCGTTTTTAATGAACACTCGGACGCTAGGATCAGCACTGGCATCTTGTAGAGAATGTTTAATTAAGTGATCATTCCGCACTGCACTTAATTCAGCTAATTGTCGAGCGCCATCAAGTTGCGGATTATAAACTAACCAATCATGAGGGCCTTGGTAACGAGTAATGGCTGTTTTTGAAGCAAAATACTGTTCAAAATTAGCAAAATAATCTAAATGCTCTGGGGTCACATCAAGTAAAACTGCTACTTGAGGACTAGCTTTTAACTCAGCTAATTGATGAGAAGATAGTTCTGTTACTACCAAGGTATCTTGATCAATAACCGATAAATAATTAAGAGCTGGTCGGCCAATGTTACCGAGCAAGACAGTTTTTTGGCCATCTCGACTCAAGATATCAAAAATTAATTGACTAGTAGTACTTTTACCTTTACTACCGGTAATACCAATGATGGTGCCCTGACAGCGGTCAAAAAATAATTGCATGTTGGAAGTAATTTGCAAGCTTGGGTTGAGTTCTAGTGCTGTCTGAATGGCGGGTAGAGTAATAGGGATACCGGCAGTTTTGATTAAAAAATCAAAATTAGCTAAATTATCTAAATAATGATCGCCAATTTGCCAGACTAATTTTTGATCTAGTCGGCTAATTTCTTTCCATTCTGGAAAATTTGCTAGCAAAATATCGGTGGAGGATTGATCAGCTAAAGTCAGTTCTTGTTCGGGAAACTGTTCACGCAAAAAACGGTAACTAGACAAACTTTCTCTGCCGAGTCCCAGAATAATAATGCGTGCTCCAGCCAAGTCCGACATACTCTTATATTTTAGCATTTTTGCTCTAGTTTTGGGCGATCATAAAAATTCTTTGTGCTATGATAAAAAAATGAAATCTTTATTTTTCCAATTACCCATTTATACAACTGGTTGGAAAGATTTTTGGATATTGCTCAAAAATCATTTAGAAAAAGCAAATTCATCAGATTTATGCTTAATTTTTACTCCTAATCCAGAAATTATTGTTCAGGTGGATGAAAATCCAACTTTGTTAAAAGTACTTAACCATGCAGACTTTTTACTGCCAGACGGAATTGGTTTGTTGTTAGCTAATCGCTGGATTCGTTTGCGTCAGCGCCTACTGTTTTGGCGAAAAAACCCACTAATGCCGGCTAAAATTAGTGAAAAAATGGCTGGTGTAGACTTAGCTGATAAATTATTGATCGAAGCAGCTAAGAAAAATTATGTCAGTTTAATTATTGGTGGACGTAATTATGCAGAATTCTGGGGTAAACGAGGTGGAGAATATCAAGGAGAAATATTTGAAGATGAAGCAAGTTTAATCAAACTAAAGAACAATTTGTATTGGACTGAGGCTTATCAAGATAAAGATGAACCTCTGTCGATTGAAGATCAGGCGATTGAACGAATTCTCAAAAAAGTTAAACCCCAGATAGTGTTTGTGGCCTTGGGTTCATTAGATCAAGAACAGTGGTTGGTGGAGTGGCGCGCGCGCCTAGAGCAAGCGGGCGTGTTGGTGGCGATTGGGGTAGGGGGAGCTTTTGATTTATTGTTTGGCCGAGTAGCGCGCGCGCCTCGTTTCTTTCGCGCCCTAGCTTTGGAATGGTTATGGCGCTTGCTACAACAACCGTGGCGCTGGCGACGTCAATTGCGTTTACTGAAATTTCTTATTTTAGTAAATAAAGAAGCCAAAAGTTGGCAAAAAATGACAAAAGCTCAGTTTAACTGAGCTTAATTGTCTGTCAAATTACTTAATTGTCTTTCAATTCCTCTGGATTAACGCCTAAGAGCCATAAAACGGCCTCTTTTTTGTAACGACGATCACCGCGAGAGTTGATTCTGATAGCGGGAAGTTTACCGCGTTTACCCCAGCGCTTAATAGTGAGTGGAGAAACTCGCAGCAAATCAGCTACTTCTCTGACTGTTAAAAGATCGGGTAAGTTTTTGATGTCGAGTTTAGCGGCGTCAGTGGCCCGACCGGTTTTTTTCTCGTCATCTTCATTGAGATTGACATTAATGCCTGGACTATCGCTCATTTTGCCTTTCTGTGGCTTATTATTTTAAGCCTATAAAAGTTGTTAAGTTTAGTAATTGTTTGATCAATTATGATCTATACTTAACAATAGCAGACTAAGACAAATTAAGTCAATAAGCAATTTTTATTTCTAGATCAAAATTATACAAATTATCTTTTTTGAGGCTTTTTTTCAATGCTTAAACGATGATCTGCTCAGTTGATATCCTATAATATTTTAGAATGAAGAAAATTAGTCCTATAATTTATTTAAAATAATCAAAATGTAGCAAAAATCTTGTTCCAGATATAGCAAAAACCCCGTTGGTGACGGGGTTAATACATAATTTTTTGCTAAAAATTTGCTAGAAAATAGTCAACACTTATTTAAGCTCGACTACACAGCCAGCTTCTTCCAAAGCTTTTTTGGCTGCTTCAGCATCTTCTTTTTTGGCACCTTCCAAGACTGGTTTAGGAGCTGATTCCACGAAGGTTTTAGCATCACCTAGACCGAGATCTGGTTTGAGAGTGCGAACTGCCTTGATAGCAGCAATTTTGTTGCTACCAGCTTCTTTGAGGATGACGTCAAATTCATCTTTTTCCTCAGCAGCAGGGGCTGCAGCAACGGCTGGACCAGCAGCCATCATCATGGGAGCTGCGGCGTTAACGCCGAATTCTTCCTCAAGGGCGCTGACCAGTTCTGAAACTTCCATTAAGGAAAGTTCTTTGACTGCATCAACAAGTTTTTGCACTTTGGCGCTCAATTTCTTTGCTTTTTCTGCCATTGTGATCCTTTCTGTTAATTAGTGGTTTGACTAATTATTAATAATTTTTAAATTTTTATTCTTTTTTAGTTGCAATAGCTTTGAGTACGTAAACTAAATCTTTACTCTTAGCAGTTAAAGTATTGACCAAGCCTTGTCCTGGACCCTTGAGTCGTTGAATTAACATGACTACCAATTCACTCTTGCTTGGTAATTTGCTCAGGGCTTCAACTTCGTCAATTGATAACACTTTATCTTCCATAAAGCCCTGCTTAATACTTAATTTTTGTTGATCTTGGTGAAAATTAAAGAGGGCCTTCAAGCCAGAAACAGCATCTGTGTAAGAAAAAACAATAGCATTCATGCCAGTTAATGATTCACTAACTTTACCTTTACCAAGGGCAATATCAATCAGAGTATTCTTGGTGACAAACATTTCACCACCAGCTTCTTTGAGATCATTGCGCAGAGTGGTGAGATCATTAACATTACTTCCAGAGTAATCAACAATCACTAAAGATTTAGCTCGATCAATTTTTTCTTGAATAATTTTGACTTGTTCTAGATTGTCTTTACTTGGCATAAGTCCTTTTTCTTAATGTTTTTTATTTACTAAAAATCACAGCTATCTTGTAGCCAAAAACTTGAGAAAAAGAAAAAACGAAATGCTTTTGCTTCCTCGGTGTGATGATTAAGCCTGGTGGCCCACACTGTCTTTGGACAACAAAGGAATTATAGCAGAGAATAGTTGGCTGACAAGGCGCATTTACAAGCATTAACTAATGAGCAATAATAGGATTTGATGAAAAAACAAGTTTTAATTCCCAAAATTTTTTTAGTATTTCTTCTTTTTTTATTTTCTTTGATTTCAAGCTTGTTGTTGAGCAAACCTATTTTGGCTAAAAGCTACAGCATTGATCAAACACAAATTGAAATATTTTTGCAAAGTGATGGTTCGGCCGAAGTGATCGAACAACGAGTTTTCAATTTCCAGGGTGATTATCGTTTTGTGTATCAGAAAATTCCTTATCAAAACGAGCAAAGCTTGACTGATTCTGGTCGAAGCGAGCCATATTTGTTAAATAATTTTGAACTTTGTGAAGTTGATCAAAGCAGTGGAGTTAATCAGTACGATTGCTATGAATTTTTGGAACAAAATCAGGTAAATTTAAGCGAAGCGCGCAATAATCCAGAAAAAACTTTTTACGTGGAGCTACGGCCAAACGAATATTTTTTACAATGGCACTATCAAGCCCTCAATGAAAAGAAAATTTTTGAGCTGCGATACGAAGTGGAAAATTTACTCACTCAACAAAATAATGTTGCCGAATTATATTGGCAATTTGTTGGCGATGATTGGGAAGTAGCTCACGGTATCATTGATATTACCGTGTGGTTACCAGCCAATTTTTTAGCTTCACAGTTAAAAGATGTTCAAGCTTGGGGTCATGGTCCTTTAGCTGGAGTAGTTAACATTGATGCTTTACCCTCTGATAATGGTTTATATGGTGTTCATTTTACAGCAGCTGCTTTACCCATTGCTCAATTTTTGGAGGGCAGAGTAATTTTACCCATGGAAGTGTTAATTGATGCGGAAACTTTACCAGTAGGTAAGCTCAATCGGCAAGAGATTAGTGAGCAAGAACAGCAATTTATTGCTGAAACAGAGGCAAAGTTAAAAAGAGAAGAGACAATAGCCAAAATTATATTTGTAATTGCTTCATTGTTGAGTATTTTAGGCATGATCTTTTTTGTTAAAAGTTTATTAGCTCATCTGAAATTAGCCAAGGAGGAACGCTTACAAGCACTACCGGGTGTTTGGGAGCCACCTAGTGATTTAGAACCGGCTTTGGTTTATCAGTTGTTGCATAAGACTAAAAAGTTAAATCCTTCAGTTTTTACTGCTACTGTTTTGTCGCTAGTACACAAAAAAGTGTGTCGGATTGTGCGCAGTGACAAAAAAGAAGGTTTTATCAAAAAAGACTATCGTTATTTTTTAGAGTTAACTGACAAAGCAGGCCAAGCAAAGTTATCAGTTATTGAACAAGAAGTTTTTGATTTTCTTTTTAATAAAGTGATCAAGTTATATGGTAAATATTATCACCGATCCAGTAAAAAGTGGCTTAATGAACAAAAATTTAATCAGCTTTGGCGGAAAGCTAATCTCAAAGGTAGTCATGAAAATTTATTGAAGGCAAAAGAACAAACTCGCCAAAACTTGGATTTACAAGATATTGCTAAATATACCAAAACCTATGCTAGTAGTAGTTACCTTTTTTTTCAGGGTTTGGAAAAAAAAGCTTTCGCAGCTAATTTGGCTGATGGCTATTTTGATCAAAAGTCTCATCAATATGCTAGTGGTTTAAGCAATCTCAAGCTGTTTATTGCGCCTGTAATTAGTTTTTTGTTAATTATTATTATTGCTAATTTTTCAGAAAGCATTGATTCCTTGATCAGTGAAACTTGGTTGTCGATGACTTGGCCCTTGATTATTGCTAATGTGTTATTTGGCACCAGTGCTGCAGTAGTGATGTTAATTTTGCAATACAGCAGTGAAAAAAGAAGCGAAAAGGGTCATCGCGAAGCTGAACAATGGTTGTCTTTTAAAAAACATTTAAAAGATTATAAAAAGACGAAAAATTATGCCATTGATTCAATTATTCTTTGGGAAAAATATTTAGTTTATGGCACTTTATTTGGTGTATCCATGAAGGCTTTATCTCAGTTACCGGTTAAATTTGAAGATTGGTCTAGAGCGGATCAACAGGCTTTGGTTAATTATTGGGGAATGTCCAGCGTTAATTTGAGTCAATCAGCCATAATAAATATGAATAATTTCAATTTGGGTAGTATCACTCATTCTTTGAATTCTTTAGGCAATGCTTTTAATACCATTAGCAGTGGGGCATCGCGCAGTTACGGAGCCAGTGGTGGCGGTTCTAGTGGTGGTTTTTCTGGTGGCGGTGGTGGTGGCGGCGGCGGTGGTGCTGGGGGTGCTGGTTAAATTAGGTTTTTATTAATGAAGCTTTTTTTTTCATGTTATAATGATTGGCAATGTTAAAAATTATCTCAACTACCAACATTACTATTAGCCCCTAGTGGGTGTGTGTAATGGAGTTTAGATAATTGACCATCAACGCAGACCCGCAGCTAAGGCGGGTTTTTTAATAGCAATTATCTAAAAAATTCATTAAAATAAACAATAGACAAGGATTTATGAATCAAGAAGAAAAATTATTTGCCCTGCGTCATAGCGCTGAACACGTATTGACGCTAGCAATGGAGCGACTCTATTCGCCCAATACAAAGAATCAAGGCAAAATCAAAACAGCCAGTGGAGAATATAAATTAACTAAACCAGCAATAATCAAGGCAATGGGACCAGCGATTGCAGATGGTTTTTATTTTGATTTTGATTTGTCTAAAGAAGCAGAACAAGCAGGTTTTCACTTAATTGAAGCAGACTTAGCAAAAATTGAAAAAGCTATGGCTAAGCTCATCGAACAAAATTTGCTTATGCAGCGTATAGAAATATCTATTGATTTAGCGCGAGCCATTTTTTATGACAACTCGTATAAACAAGAGTTATTGGATGGTTTGGCTGAACTGGATGCTCAAGAGAACCAAGTTGATCCAGTTTCGTTACGTTTAGATCAAGAACATGAATTGGTCAAACCAGGAATAGTCAGTATTTATTTAACTGGTAAGCCAGAACAAATTAAGGCTGACCAACAGTTACTTGAGGGTTTAACTTCCAATAATTTAGCTAATGCTTCGAGTCAAGTTGACTTACAAAGCTTTGTCGATTTGTGTAAAGGTCCTCATGTGGAAAAAATTGGAGAAATCAAAGCCTTCAAACTGTTAAGTATTGCTGGTGCATATTGGCGAGGTAGCGAAGACAACAAAATGTTAACGCGTATTTATGGTACAGCTTTTGCTAAACAAGTTGATCTAGACAAGTTTTTGCTTAATCGTCAACTGGCACTAGAACGCAATCACCGTAAAATTGGTAAAGAAATGAATCTTTTTGCAGTGATCAGTGAGATTGGGCAGGGCTTACCCGTGTGGTTGCCTAATGGTTATGCCATGCGTCGAGCCATTGAAGATTATATGCTTAGATTTGAGCGGAGTTTCGGTTACAGTCACGTTTTGACGCCTCATATTCATCGAAAAGAATTGTTTGAGAAATCAGGTCATTTAGGTTTTTATGATGAAAATATGTACCCACCATTGACCTATCAAGAGGAGGGTGACCATTCGGTAGTCGATGAAACTTATTATCTAAAGCCCATGAACTGTCCGGCGGCAATGATGATTTATAAACTTAAACCTCATAGTTACCGCGAATTACCAATAAAGATGGGTGAGTTTGGCACAGTTTATCGTCGGGAAAAATCTGGTGAATTGCATGGTTTACAAAGAGTGCGTGGTTTTACGCAGAACGATGCTCATATTTTTTGTACTGAAAAACAACTCAAAACTCAGTTTTTAGAAGTGATGCAAATGTTAAAGATTTTTTACAAAGCGGTTGGTTTTGATAATTACAAGTTTAGATTATCTATTTCTGATCCTCAAGATAAAAAGTTTCAAGTTTGTGGTTCTCCAGCAGATTGGCAAAAAGCGGAAAACACTATGCGCGAAATTCTTGATGAAGCAAAAGTAGAGTACGAAGAAGTCAAAGGTGATGCAGCTTTTTATGGTCCCAAATTAGATGTACAAGCGATTAATGTTTTTGGTAAAGAAGACAGTATTTCTACAATTCAGGTAGATTTTAATTTACCGGAGCGTTTTGGGATAACTTACATTGATGAAGACGGTGTTGAACAAAGGCCATTGATGATTCATCGAGCTTTAATTGGTTCTTTCGAACGCTTCTTTGCTTTTTTAATTGAACATCATGGAGGAGATTTTCCGCTATGGTTTGCGCCAATCCAAGTGAAATTATTGCCGATTGCCGATCGTCATCTAGCTTATGCGCGCCAGGTAATGACTAAACTCCTAAGAGTGGGTGTGAGAGTTGAAATTGATGACCGCTCTGAGCGTCTACAAGCCAAAATTCGGCAAGCTGAAGCAGAAAGAGTGCCACTTATGTTAGTTATCGGTGATCGGGAAGTAGACAAACAAGAATTAAGCTTACGCACTCGTGGTCAAGCTCAAGGTTTATTGAAAGAAGGCACAATTAGCTTAGCTGAAATTATCGAAAAAGCGACAACTTTACCAGATCTAAGATAATTAATTTATAAAATTATTTTTCTTCTTCTAATACACAGTTGACTCTGATTGATGGTCCCATGGTTGGAGCAAGAGCTAATTTGACGATTTTATTTTTTAAGGCTCGAATAACGGTGAGCAAATTTTCCTCTAGTATTGTATTGTCCATACTAACTTTACCAATAACCAAGTGCATTAATGGAGCTTTTTTCTCCGTTTGCAGGGTGAAAGCACCAGCTTCGAGTTCTTTCTTTTTTAGTTCTGGTTTAGGTGTCAAAGTACCATTTTTAGGATTAGGCATCAAGCCTTTTGGTCCCAAAATTTTTGCTAATTTGGCAAGTTTCGGCATGAATTCTGGTGAAGCTAAGAGCACATCAAAATTGATTTTGCCTTGTTCCACATCAGCCAATATTTGATCATTAGCGATGACCACATTGACACTTTTACCAGTGCTGTGAGGTAAAGTTAAATTAACACTAGTGCCAACTTCTTTGACCACAATGTGCACTTCGACAGATGCATCAAATTTAGCGTAAGAAAATTTTTTGACCAAAGTGATTGCTTGAGCCGGATCATAGATTTTGGTTTTATCTAATTGAGCTCTGACAGCTTGATATTTTTTGCCGCGAACTTTTTTCGCTTTCTTTTGTAAAACTGGTTTTTTTTCAGCGCTAGTATTTTTTTTATCGCCAATTGCTTTTTTATCGTCGGTTTCTTTTTTTTTGCTGACTTCTTTTTCAACGTTAGCGTCTTTTTTGTTCACCTTTGTGACTTTGGCGGTTTTGACAATTTTGACTTCACTTTCAGTTTGAGTCATGTCAACATTTTTTTTGCTTCCCATAATTCCTTTCTTTTAACGTGGTGCAAACGACTGGGGTAAAGCTTAAGTCTGCCACATTAATATTTTTTAATATTTAAATCTTTTTTAATCAACGATATCAACGCCCATGCTCTGAGCAGCACCGATCACGTTGCGCATCGCTGCCTCAATATCTCTGGTATTTAAATCACCTAATTTTGCTTCAGCGATTTCTCTAACTTGAGCTTTGCTTAATTTACCTTTATTTTCTCTACCAGCCAAAGCACTGCCTTTTTTCAGTTTAATTTTTTGTTTGATTAAATCAGAAACTGGAGGTAATTTCAGTACAAAAGTAAAAGAGCGATCTTCATAAACAGTAATTTCAGCAGGAATAATTTGACCACGTTTGTCGGCACTTTGATCATTATATTGTTTAATAAAATCCATCATATTAATACCCGCTTGACCTAAAATTGGACCAACTGGGGGAGCGGGAGTAGCACTACCTGCTGGTAAATTTAACTTTAAGATTTGTTTAACTTTTTTTGCCATGACTTTCTTTCTACTAAACTTTTTTGACTTGTAAGAAATCTAATTCAACTGGAGTTTCTCGACCAAAAATATTGATTAAAACAGTCACTTTACCTCTCTCTTCATCAATATTATTAACCGTACCCAAGAAATCATTAAATGGTCCATCGGTAATACGCACTGCTTCACCATCAACAAAATCAGCTTTGTATTGAGTGTCACTTTGTTCAGCATATTTCATGATTGCCTCAACCTCGCTTTTAGGGAGTGGGGTAGGCCGACTACTCATACCCACAAAGCCAGTCACACCTTCGGTGGTGCGAATTGCTAACCAGGCGTTATCTGTAATTTCCATTTCCACCAAAATATAGCCAGGAAATATTTTTTCACTCACTGTGCGTCTTTGACCACGTCTAATTTGAATTTTATCTTGAGTAGGAATAAAAACGCGCAAGATTTTATCTAATAAATGTAAGGTTTCAGTTCTTTGACGCAGCGCTTCTGCCACTTTTTTTTCATGACCAGAATAAACGTGAACCACATACCAACGAGCTTTTTTATTAGTTGCTTGACTAATGACAATTAAATTTTCATTAGTTTTTTGTTCAGTTTTAGTATTTTCTGCTGTTGAATCGTCTTTTTCTTTAACTTGTTTATCAGCCACAATTGGAGTGTCTTGAGCTTTAACTGCTGGAGCAGTTTTAGCTTTGACCGCTTTTTTTGCTTTGACGACAGGTTTTTTCACTGTTTTTGTTTTAGTTTTGCTGTCTTTACGCTTGACCATAAATACCTTTTGACTTGCTTTTTGCGAAAGATAATTATACCAGATTAAACAAAAAGTGCTATCAGCTTTTGCAAGACGAAATCGAAGAAGCCAATATAAATGGCTAATAACAAACTGACTAGGACTACTAAAATGCTGAGATTCTTGGTGGTTTTTTTATCTGGCCAAGTGGTTTTACTAAGTTCGGTTTTGACTTCTAATAAGTATTTCTTAATTGCTTGCAACATAGATTGGCATTTTATCACAGATCAAGCTGTTTATTTTCTGGAATTGTTGCTTGTTCTTTTTTACTAACTTTGCTTTTTTTATGTTGACGAGGGTTATGATTTAAACCCAAAAAAATAAAAACGAGAGCAATAATAATTAATAAACCAGCCAAGGCTAGATATTGCCAATTAAAATTATTAAAAAAGTTGTTTAAGGCGGCAGATAATTTAGTCAAAACAGCTGAATAAGTTTTTGTAGTATCTGTTCGACTTTTTTCTTCTGCTTGTGTTGGTTCGGCAATGGTTGTTTCAGTAGAGCTAGTTGCTTTTTCTTCATCTGATGTTTCAACGATTGAAGGAACTGTAGTAGGACTTAATTGCTCAATTATGACTTGCTCATCTTCAAGCCCAATGCCTTTTTGCTCGGTAAGTTCAGGAATTGTAACGACATCAGCAGCTTCACAAGTAGTACTTTCTGGATTACTCGCTAAACGACATTGTCCTTTATAACAGCGATAATCAGCCATACAATCACGATTCGTATTGCAACCGTGATTGCAAGCGTAAGTGTTGATGTCATAGACTTCACTCGGTAAAAAAGGTCCTTGAATAATAATATCAGAGTCAGCTATTTGAGTATTAATTCCGGCCACACTTCCCAAGTTGCCTGTGTCACTGATCAGATTTTCATCAAAACACCATTGGTTTTGTGGATTGCTTTCCAAAAGACAGCGACCATCGATGCAAGTTAAACCAGTTAGACAATTAGAACCTTGCTCAGTTTTGGTGCAAGATTGTTGACAATCGAGACGATGACTTTGTTCTTGATTACAGTAATTTAAATATAATTTGGGTCCAAAAACAAATTCTTCAGTTTGATCGTTATACAATCGGAAATAATAATTTTGATCTGCCTGAAAATTTAATATTTGTCCTTCAACTGCTTGAGAAAAACCGGTAAATCCAGTCAAATCGATTATTGCATAATCACCATTTTTAACCGCGGTTTTAGTGGATTTTTGATAAAAATTAGTAAAACGATGATCAAGACTAACATCTAACCAATCAAATTCAGGATATTGTTTGGTATTCCAAATTAAATAGAAATTTTCCCCTTGATTACTATCACTGAGACAAGTGGCAAAATAATGAAGAAAGAAATTTGCTGAATTACTTAAAGTTAAATTATCTGTCTGTGCTTCCTGACACTGACGACTCAGTGGTTCTAGAGGTGTTATCTCGTGCCAATGACAATTGACTGGCACTACTTGATATTGGCGAGTTTGCCAGAAGTTTTGACAGTCACTCCACTCGTCATACAGGTATTGGCATTGGGCAAAATCGATGCCATTATCACTCACGTAATAAGTGAATTGAGCCGAATCGATATTTTGTAAAATATTTTGACCACTACCATGTTCGTTAATTTGACTGGGGTGGGCGAGTTTTAGAGTAATTGCTCCTTCTTTTTGTGGAATAAATTCCAAATTAGCGATTGAAGTGGAGACATTGCGACTGGTAAAAGGCGCACTGGCTTGATTACTAGTTAGCAGCAAAGTTAATAAGTAGCAGTCATGTTGCGAGTCGCAATTAATTTGCTGAATATCTGCGTGAACCAATTTTAGTACTTTATCTCTAGATTCACTAATTTTTAAATCCGATTCGCGCCATAATCCTCGATCTGTTTCAATTTGCAAATTAAGTTCCAAGGCGTCAACCAAATGATTGTAAGTATTAATTTGTAATTCAATATGACTTGATTCTTGAACTTTAAAAAAACTTTGGCTAAAAGGATAAGTGTTGAAATCAACTCGTTTATTGACAACAAGCGCTTGTTTGCGCAAATCCAAACTCTCATCGACTGATTGCAGAAAAATCAAGCCAAATAAGGTGGCACTTAAAATAAAAATAAGAAGTAATACTCCCAAGACGAAAAAAATATAAGACCAAAATGGCTTTTTTTGCGATTGTTGTAAGTAGTTATCTTCCATTATTCTTCGTTTCTAGTATCGTCGTTTGCTTGCGAGCGAATAATATAAGCCAAGATAGCATAGTCTTGAGTATCAACTCGGCTGTCTTGATTAAGATCAGCTACTAGACTTTTGCTATCGATATTTAAAAAAGCTGCTTGCATGACTTCAATGTCTAGTTGATCAATTTTTTCGTCTTGGTTAAGATCAGCTTGCTTTAACATGTCTGCGTTGATATCTAGTTGATTAATTTGGTTCATTTCAGCCGCTTGCAAGTCTTGGATTTGTTGCCAGCGGAGCTGCTGTTGTTGAGTAAAATAATGTCGGTAAGTTAAACACCCCAAAAAAGCTACTAAGAACAACAAAAAAATTATGCTTGGCCAATCTATTTGTTTAATGAATTTAGAACGAGACTGATTTTTTTTAGCCATCAATCTAGCATACTAAACTTGAAGGGGGAAGGTCAAGCGCTAAGGGGATTTTTACTAGCAAATATGTTATACTCGTTGGCGTTATGACCGAAAAAAAAGTTCGTAAAGCCATTATTGCTGACGCTGGTTTTGCCAGTCGTTATTTACCAATTACTAAGACTCTGCCGAAGGCAATGTTACCGTTAGGTAATCGACCCATTATGCAGTTTGTGATTGAGGAATGTATTGAGGCAGAAATTGAAGAAATTATTGTGGTGGCAACCCCAGAAGGTAAACCTATTTATGAAGATTATTTCAATAACAGTGTTAATCGCATTCGTAAACAATTAGCCGCTCAAGGCAAAGATGATCGTTATGTACCAGTTCAGGAGGTTTTAAATTTTCCCAAAATTATAGTTATTACTCAGGATTCAAGTTTGCCTTATGGGAATGGTTCGCCATTTGCTAGCGCCAAAAACTATGTGGAAACAGAAGAAGCTTTTTTAGCTTTTTATAGTGATGACGTGGTGTTTGGCAAACCAGGGGATGCCAAAACTTTAATTAATGCTTATCATCGTTCACCAGATGCAGATGCAATCATTATGGTGAAGGAAACTCCAGGTGAAGAAATTGCTAAATATGCTGCTGTTTCTCTAAAAGACGGTCAATATCGCGATGAGCAAGAAAATGTTTTAGCAGATATCGTTGAAAAGCCAGATCCAGCCAAAGCGCCCACTCATTTAGCCTCTTATGGTCGTTACTTATTAACTCCCAAAATTTTTGAATTTTTATCACCGCAAAATGTCGGTAAAGATGGAGAATTATGGACAGCTGATGCCATTGGTCAACTCAATCAAAGCGGTGGTAAAGTGTTAGTGCAAAAATCTGCGGGAGAATGGATGACTACTGGCGATCCAGAAAACTATTTCAAAGCCCATTTAAAATTTGTGATTAATCGCGAGAAATATGGTCCAAAGATAGCTGATTGGTTAGAAGAATTTCTAAAAGACTAAATAAAAAAAGCTTTCACAAGCTAATACTCCATTTTAGCAAATTTTTGCTATTTGTAACAGCTGTTTTTTTATTGACAAACTTTTTAGAATGAACTTGTACCTTAAAACTCCACCTTCTTTTGCAGGGAGCTATAGCATTTTTTCCTCAACAGCTTTTGTCAGGGCTAATGGGTTGTAAAGTTTTTCCGTGGAAAAATTTTCGCCTTGCCCACCTGGTTTACCAGGGGAAAGACGCTGGTTTCCTGCAAAGGAGGGTGGATTTAGCTTTCCATTAAGGTGACTTTATTTTCTTTAATAAGAGCTGGGCTGTTTTTTTTGAGTTTTTTCAATATAATAATGAGGCATTGTGAGGCTAGGTATTAGCCTTTGTAGCTCAGTTGGTAGAGCGCAGTCTTGGTAAGACTGAGGTCTCGGGTTCGATCCCCGACAAAGGCTCCAGGTTTATGCTTAGCCAAACCAAGCAACAGCATAGTAAACTTGTAATTTAACATTGGTGTGCGCCAGGATACTCAAGCGGTCAACGAGGGCAGTCTGTAAAACTGCTGGCTTAGCCTACGTAGGTTCGAATCCTACTCCTGGCACCGACGCCCCCCTAGCTCAACTGGTTAGAGCACCTGTTTTGTAAACAGGAGGTTCAGGGTTCGAGTCCCTGGGGTGGCTCAATTTAATCTTGAGAGTTTAATTTTCACTTATCAATCTTTTATGTTAGAATACTGGCTTGTTATCGCAAAGTGACTTAAAAGGAAAATATGGCAAAATCAAAAAAGGGTCCTCGACAAGCTATCGGTCTACAATGCACTGTGTGTAAAGCCTTTGGTTATGTAAGTACCTATAATAAAAACAATGAATTATTAAAAAAGCAAACTGTTGGGACAAGTGCTTTTCCAATTAATAAATATTGCAAAGTTTGTCGTAAGACTACCCCTCATCGTTTGATGAAAAAATTGAAATAAAAGCTTAGTCGTTAAAAATTTTCACTAGATTTTTGTTTTTTCCATCTTCAAACAAGAAATGTTTGATCAAGCCCAAACCCTTTAGGTGGTTAGGATTGTGTTTATCAAAGTGAATGGAGAAGATATCCTGGCCCTTAATCCGATCATAAGCCAAGTGAATGTGGCCGATGCGCAATGATTTTTTATGATTACCGCTCGTAGAAATAAATCTAGCCAGAATTTGTCGTGGTTTGAAATTTTGTAATAGTTTTTTATTATCTTGATGAATTTGCGCAAAAGGACCAGTGTTGAGCCAGTTATCTATTTCCACATTAAATACCCCCCTAGGGTATTTTTGGCGCAGATAAATCGAAAGTAGTAAAGATCTTTGGGTTTTATGATCGGCTAGCTGCCAAAACTTCTGAAAAAACACTTCTTTTCTCAGTTTCGCTAATTCTTTTTTAAGAGCTTCCTTGAGGAAATGATTTTTATCATCAGTGTAATCTAAAGATAGATCGAGAGGAATAATTTTTTTCCATTTTTTTTTGGGAAATTGGCGACAAGTGATTAATTGGTAGTGTTGTTGTTCGTCAAAACAACAGTAATAGCGAGTGAGAGTCATGATTGTTGTTGAACTTTGAGAATATTGTGAGCGCCTTGATAGAAAATTTTAGGTAAGTGTTGGGTGTTGATCATGGCCTGAGTAATCCAGCTAGATTGATTGCTAATCTGACTGTCTGGTTTGGGTATTGGACGAGCACTACTGCTAATTAACTGACTTTGTTGGGTGTGAACTGGTTGTTTTTGGCTAAGGTGAATAAGCTGTTTAATAATATGATCAACCTCAACTTTTTGGCTGATGCCATATTTTTCAAAAACCGCTCGTACATTATGTTCCCATTCACCCCATTCTTTCATAGTCAGCAAAGCTGCTCTAGACAAAGCAGCATCATAAGCCATGTCTCCTGAAGGTTTGCTAATAATTACATCAGCCCAAGGAAACCCGTAGCGAATTAAAAGTTCATTGGCATCGATAATTTGAGGATGATAAATAATATGAAATTTAATATTACTTTTTTGATGATGACGGACCTTATTGAGCCAACCGGCTTGGATAAAAGCAGCTGGGTCATGGGGACTAATTAAATTGAATTGCACTTGATATTTTTTGGCTAAGTTGCTGGCCATTTTTTGGTGATCAGCGTGGGTTCCGGTGTAATACATGAGTTCAAATTTAGGTAAACCTACTTGGGTTTTTTTGAGAGTTGGCAACAATTGATCAAGAATTTTTTTAATTTCTTGTTTATTAGTGCCTAAGCCACCTGTGCTAATTAAAATTTTTAGAGGTTTATCACCAGTCCAAGCCTTTTTCTTTGTGGCGGTAGCCAGAATACGGGGGTCAACCGGAGGGCCGGTCACAATTACTTTATCTTGGATTTGTTGTGCAGGAATCTTAATATTTTCTGCCGCCGCCACTTTAAAAAATTCTTCTTTGGTCTGTTCATCAAAAACCATAAAGCGGATATTTGCTTTATTAGCGTTTTTGACATAATCGCTTCGTACATGAGGGTCAGTAATCATTTGCAAGACTTGTTTGCCATTTTCAGCTAAGATATTACCAGCAGCAATGTGAAAAGATAAAATACTTTGATCGAGATTTTGCGTTAAAAATTTAGTAGCTGGTTCAATGTTGCTCAGAATTGGCAGTTTGGAACGGCCAAATCGATCTACTAAATCTTTAAGTCCCTTGAGTATTGGTCGACGAGCAATAGTTTTACCAATTTCATCTGTTAGTCTGATTTGTTTCCAGTCTTCTTGTTTAATGTGATTGGTGGGATCTACTAACCACGCTTTTTGGGGATCAATTTGTTTATCCCAGGCGGCGACTGCAATAGCCAGAGCCATAGAATAGTGAGCTCGGGAAAAGACTATATCTTGAATTTGATCATTTTCCACTTCGCCATGAAAACCTTTAAGATCTTCTTTAAACGAAGCAGAAACGGTGATAATTGCTACTTTGGTATTTTCCAATAATTTTTTATCTCGATAGAGAAGGGCAAAGTCTTGTTGCATGTTCTTAGCCTAGCAGTTTTTTGCAAACTGCGCTAGCTTTGTTTTGAGAGTATTTATTAGAGATTTTGATATAAAACTTTTGGGTTTTTTATTGACTTTTATGCTAAAATAGCACGACGTTAGAGTATTCTTTTGAAGATGAAAGTATCTTTTAGATATGAATAATGCCGAAAAAAGCAGAGCCAACATTAATAATGGTCACTCTATCCCTTATTGGTCGGCTACTTTGATAGAACGGTTTGCTGGTAAAATCTTATCATTCGCTGATAGATTCTTATTAAAAGATGATGAGGAAGTAGATAAAACCCAGCAATTAGTTAATCAGTCCAGGTATAGATTGATTAAAGAAAGAGCTTTGGGTTTAGCAGAAGATGCAACAATTAAAGTTGCTGGAGAGCGATTTCTAAAACAGCATAATTTACCCAGATATAATAAAGTTAAATGGCCCTTAATAGAATTTTTAGAAAATTCTCAAGAACGTCTGGATAATTTTGTGAGTCCAACTGGTTTGTATTTTCCCGAGTTTATTAACCTAAAAACTGAACATAGAATTTATGCGTTGAGCCAAACTAGAGATGAAGTTGAAAAGTTTATTTTACAAATGTTGGAAGACGAGCAATGCACACCTGAAGATTATTTATTTGTGTTATCAGAATTTTGGCCCAACGATTATGGGGGCAGTGTCATAATTAATAAAGCAGGTGATGTGTCGATAGAATTGATGAAAGGATCACACACGCCACTAACTACAGGTAGGGGTAAAATTTTGCTAACTGCTAAGAGTGATTGTTATACTAAATTATTAAAATTTATAGAATATCAAGAGATCGACCCAGACTTACAAACAGAGCTTCGTCAGACCATTAATAAGATTCTGGCCTTAATCCCCAAAAAATCAGTGCTGGTTAGTAAACAAGTAACGGGCAGGTTTCAAGAGGTAATAGACAATGGTGATGGGCCATCTGTAAAACTTCCTTATGCTGGTTATTTTGAATTTATTTTATCCAGGTTAAAAACCGATTCAACATTAAGACCATTTTTTATTGATGCGCGAGTTGGCAAAGCAGGAGATAAATATTATTCTGTGAACAAAAATTTGTCAGAGGAAAATAATCTATCTCAGATGGCCCGTTAACTGCTATAATAATGCCTATTAACAAGGGGCGGTAGTTCAACGGTAGAATCAAGGTCTCCAAAACCTTTGATGAGGGTTCGATTCCTTCCCGCCCTGCATTATAAAAATAGAGCTAAATTTAGCTCTATTTTTATAATTGATAAGTGAGAGGAATCGAATGCCGGAGCAATAGGGCAATCTAAAGCCCATATTGCGAGGCGGGGTCGACGGGCGCGACCGAGTGAGTAGAAGCTTCACGAGAGTGTGAAGCTTCGTAACGAACGACCGAGCGAACCGGTGACCGATTCCTTCCCGCCCTGCAAAACCATTTACTCAATAATTATTTCTCTATTTTTATCTACTAAAATCCACTTCAAATTAGTTATTTATTTATTAGGTGGTTGATAATTATTAGATATTTATATATCAAATGATATAATAAAGGTTATCAGGGCAGTAAAAAGACTTGATCTTCTTTTTAAAGCAAAAAGAAAGATGAGACTACTTTTTTCTACCTGAGCACATTAACTTCTAAGCAAAAAAAATCAAACCTAGGAGGTTATGATGGATGAATTTTTTCAAATAATGATTGTTTTTGTTGGCGTTGGTCTGATAATGACCATTCAAAGCTTTAGGTTTATGCTGGAACGGGCTGGTCTTTTAATAGCTCTTTTTAGCTTATTTGCATGGTGCGTCCCAATGGCTGGTTGGCTTTTTATGTTTTATGCGGCAATCATGCAAACTATGGAAGACTTGGGAATGGAACCTCCACTCTAATCAGCTTAGATGAAAGAATGTGAATGAAGCGCCCTTTTAAAAGAAGGCGCTTTTGCTTTTGTTTTTATTAAATAACCAAAATAAGTTCCAACATCCTTCACCAATCCCTCTAGCATATAAAAAGAACTAAAGGTTATTCTTTTTTGATACATGTTAGAATTAATTAACTTATGAATGAGGTAGATAATGATAGGGAGAGTCCCAAACATCCTAATAATTTATCAATTATTGATCTTTGTAACATATATTTAGAGATTATTGGTCAAAGTAAGAAACATAGTGAAGATAATTGGAATACTGCTATCGATCAGCTACTGCAGATTTATGAAGACCAGCCCGATTTATTGAAAAGAGACACCATTCGTTTGTGGAATGAAAAACCAGATATTATTATTTCTTTCTTGGCAAGAATAAATTCAACTAAAAAAACTATTGGTATGGAATCAGGATTAGATATTAAAACTGGAGATGAAGAAGCTTCAATTATGAACGAAATCGATGCTAAATTAAATGAAGAAAAAGAAAATGCTTTTCTCAAAGGTATTCTAAGTGGAAGAATCAAAGGCTCCACATCTTATTAGTCTGCAAGAATTAATTTATGATAATAGTTACTAATTCACCATTAGAAAGATGGGAAGAATATAAACAATTACGGTTAGAATCGCTTAGCGACTCACCTCAGTCGTTTCTAGATGATATTGACAAAACTCAGGAGATATCAAAAGAAGAGTGGCAAAAAAAGCTTGAAAACATATATTTTGCCGAAATGGATGGTAAGTGGGTAGGAATGATTGGTGCTTATCAGGACGAAAGATCTAAATTAAATCACATTATGAAAGTTGTAAGTTTTTATGTATCTCCAAAATATCGTGGTCATGGAATAGGGAAAGCACTTTTGTCAGAAGTTATTGATAAATCTAAGAAAGTTAAGGGAGTTAAGAAGTTAGAATTAGGTGTAATTACCACACAGGAAGCAGCTTATCAGCTATATTTAACTCTTGGATTTAAAAAAGTTGGTGAACAAAAGTATTCAGTTAGGGTTGGAGATAAGTATTTTGATGAATATTTAATGGAACTTTATTGAGATTAAACCAAGTTCCAACATCCTCTACCAGTCCCTGCGAAATATATTAAGTCAAAGCGTTCAGCACTATTAATCTCTAATCATTTATAATAAATTTATATGGAAAAAATATATTTTGTTCGTCATGGGGAGAGTGAAGCAAATGTAGAGCGAAAATTTGCTGGGCAAAAAGAGGATTCTCCATTAACTGAGCTTGGTCGAGAACAAGCTAAACAAGCTGCTTTAGACTTATTGCATTACAATTATCAGATTGATCGAGTTATTTCTTCACCGCTCGCAAGAGCTTATAAAACTGCGCAAATATTAATCAAAGAAGCAGGCTTGGATCTAGAAATTGAAATTGATCAAAGACTAGCTGAATATGATATGGGATCACTAACCGGCACCACTTATCACAAAATAAATTCAAGGGAGCTGATAAGTGCCGAGGGAGCAGAAGACCCTCAGGCATTTCAAGGTCGTGTACAAAGTTTATTGGATGAACTTAGTCATGGGGATAAAAATGTATTACTAGTTAGTCACGCGGGTGTGGGGAGAATAATTGAGGTAGCTAAAAAAAGTTTAGATCCTAATGATTTTTATGATCTTGAAGCTTTGCCAAATGCAAAAATTATTGTCCTTTATTGATTTTTTTGAGTAAGCAAGTTCCAACATCCTTCCCGCCCTGCAAATGATGCATTGTGATACAATTAAATTATTGATAAAGCCAATTTATTAAATTAAGGAAAACATGACAAGAACTAAATATTCACCAGAAATAATGAGGGAGGGTATTGAGGAGATGTTACAAAGAAATTTTTCTTTAAAAACATATCAGAGTCCTGAATTAAACCAAGCGATTGGCAGATCAATTCAAGAAAAAGTAGCTGAAGGCTTTAATTGGGGAACTATTATTTATCCAGTATTTGTCCCGTTTTTTGTTTCTGATGATCCTGAAATTAAGAAAAATAGGCAGCAATTCATAGAAGAACATGGTGGAGAAGAAAATATTGAATTTTATTTAATTCGCAGAACGGGTGAAATCATTGTTTTGACAAAATAAGTTCCAACATCCTTCACCAGTCCCTGCTTGATAAAATTAATTCAATTTTAGAGGAAGATAGAGTATCATTTCACAAATTTCAATTGCTCAGACGACCATCTTGGTATGTTAACTAGAACAAGCTTAAGTTCTTTTCCTTTAGACCAGTATTTTTCACCTTTCTTAAAATGGTAGAAGTCGCCTTTCTCAATAATAAAATTGCCAAATTCCGAGTGAATGACTCCAGAACCACTTAACACGTAGTAAATCTCTTCACATTCAGTGTTTACAACTCTTTTCTGTTCTGGAAATCTTCCATTAATATATGCTATTGCAAAACTTACATCTTTACTTTGAGAGTCATACTCCCAAAAAATACATTGATCAGAATTTATTTTCTTTTTTACCTGTGATTTTTTAATTAACATAATTAAACTTGATTGGTTGGTATTTTAACGTTTATCACAGTTAGTCATTATCTATGCTGTTGACATAACCAAGTAATACTTTTACAACAAAGCTGCTTTTAATATATCAAATCTTAAAGATTTATACGATAACCACTGTATGACACTCACGTTTTTTCTTAAAATAAGTTCCAACATCCTTTGTTAACCTTTGCAAATACAAAAAAACTTGATTCTAAGTATCAAGCTCATAAGCTATAATTATTGAAAATGTCAAATAATCGATTAATTAACTCTATTGCTATAAAACTTGTAGAAAAGCCTAGTCAAACACAAAAAAAACAAATTTTTAGACTCCAACAAGAAGTTTTTTCTTATATAGATGAAAAGGAAGCAAAAGAAGATTTTTATCATCCCGAATCAGCGCATGTTTTAGCTTATCTTGGTGATGACTTAGTTTCTTGGGCTGGCGTGCATATAAGTCAGCAAGTATTTCAAGATAAAAGTATTAAATTGGGTGGCTATGGAATTTGTACCCATACTAATTATCAGGGTCAAGGCATTGGTTCTTTAGTTTCCAAAAAGCCATGGAGTATCTTAAAAATAATGGGGTAGAGGTGGCATTTTTATCAGTTGATTTAGATAATGAATCATCAATAGCATTTCATAAAAAGAACGGATTTGTGATGCTCCCACAGAAATATTCTTGGACAAATTCTAGTGGTGAGCTCAAGGAAGATAAGGGAGCAATGATTGCACCAGTCAATTCTCAAGAGTTATTCAACTATATCTTAAAAACAAACAAAGTTTTATATGTGGGCAATGGTTATTGGTGAGTTAAAATAAGTTCCAACATCGTTCACTAATCTCTACAAAATAAATTTTTAATTTACAGTTTTTCTATATCCTGATCTTAATGTCTCAAATAAAGATAATTTAATTGCATTTAAACTCTGATAAAATAAGAGTATGAAAATAGTTGAAACAAAAACTTCCAAAGGAATAACATATAAAGGACTATTGTCCGTTCCCGAAAAGAATAGTAATAAGATTATTATTCACGTTCATGGGATGGGAGGAAGTATTATCTATAACGATTTTTATGTCTCAATGCATGAAAAATATCCGCAGAATGCTTATTCGTTTTTAGTTGGTGAAAATCGGGGATCAGAAATTATTAAAGGTTTTAAACGAGGTGATGAGTCTGTACTTTTAGGTAATGCTTTTGAAAGATTTGAAGATTGTGTGGAAGATATTCAGGCATGGATCAACTTTGCTGTGGAAAGAGGATACGAAGAGATTTGGTTGCAGGCTCATAGTTTGGGTCCATCCAAAGTAGCTTATTATCTAAATCAAAAAAACCCTAAAAACATTAAGGGGGTTATTTGGTTAAGTCCTTCAGATATAATTGGTCTAGTTCGCTATTCTGAAATGATAAATGAACATAAGAAGCTAATGAAAGAGGCAAAAGAACTAATAAATAGAGGAAAAGGGAATGAACTTCTTTCTGATAAGTTATGGGGAGAATATTTACTGAGTGCAAAGACTTACATTGATTTTTTTGAAGAGACAGCTAATACGGCAATCTTTAATTATAGAGATAATTCTTTGGGTTGGCAGGTTGTAAATGATATAAGTGTGCCTGTTTTTACTATCACAGGGACTGAGGATGATGGCATTAAACCAGTTATTGATCCTAAAGAAGCAATGGTGCTATTGGAGTCAGAATTAAAGAATTCCCCCAGAGTTAAAACTGTTGTCTATGAGGGTGCTGAACACAGTTTTAATGGTTTTGAGCTAAGAATAGTCGATGATGTTTTGGAGTTCATAAGTAAGGAATAATTTTAATTCGTTTAACTGAAAAGGCTAGGTAAACAAATACCGTAATAAAACCGAAAATAAGTTCCAACATCCTTCACTAAGCTTTGTTTGAAGGATTAACCCTCATGTTTTTCTATAATTGACTGCTGAATGTTGAAAAAGCTTCAACAGCGTTAGCAATTTCTGATTAATTAATACATTGTGATCTATTTTGATTTTCAGTTAAAAGTATGTATTATTAAATTTATCCAATTTTCTTTAGTATTTTTTTGTTTTTTTTGATAATTTAAATATAAATTAAATACATGTATAACTAGCGCTAAATAGAATAATACCTCAAAAGATTCTCTCCAAATAACTAAAAATCTAAGAGTTGTAAAAAAATCTGGTAAAATTCCTAAATTATGATATAGGTCAATGAGTGACGTCCCCCGGTCTGAAAATAGGCTACGATCTGCATAGGGGTTAAAAATAAAAGTTGGTAATAAATATAATACTTCTTGACCACGAAAACAAAATAAGTTTCTCCAAGCTATTTGCTGTTGATTTTGTGTTGGCTTACTCTTTTTTAAATATTGTCCAATGCGCCAACTGGTGAAGCCGTAAACAAAGGCAAAGATATATAAAAGAATAAAAAATTCATTTATTTCTTTCATATTGTGAATATTTAACTCATTTTGGTAGCTATTGTTTGTTTTTACTCGCATATTTAGTAGACGCTGTCCCCAAGAAATTTCCTCGCCAATTAAAAAAATAAATATAAAAATTAAACAAACAAAAATAATTCTTAAGAAAGGATTGATTTGTCTTTTTTTGGTGTTTTTTATAGTTGCCAAAAGAACGCTAAATATTAATCCAATGCCTAATACGACAACCTGCAGCCATTCCATAAAATTATCATCATCAGTTCCACCAAAATTAGCACTAATTTTTATAAAAACTTCAGAATTATAGATGTAAATATAAAAACACAATAAAAGAAAACTGAAGAAAAATAATTTTGCCCAATTTTTTTTGATAATTTTCCAACCAGTAGTCAATATTTTTAGGAAATAACTAAAAATTAATAAATCAAGTAAGATTGCTTGATTAAGACCAAAATTTTTGGTGACAAATGTTGGATGTGTAAAAGCATCTATTCCAAATAAAATAATGACTAACGTAAGTGTTATTGGTAAAAAATAATGATTATTAAATTTAATTAACCACCAACCAGAATTTAGATTTTTTTTAGGAAAAAAACTCACAAAAGTTATAGATGCTAATAGTATTGCAATAAGAAGTCTTAAATCAAATAGTAAATACTCACCAATTATACCTCGATAGTTAAGTAGCTCAATTATGCCGAGAAGAATAATTAAAAAATAGGCAATAATCAATGCTATTTTAATTTTCATGCTGACGCTAATTGTAACATTTAAACTTTAATTAGTTTGTATCCATTATTGGGGTTATTAGATAATAAAACCATAAAAAACCCAAAAGAAGTTTTAACTTCTTTCACCACTCCCTGCAGAGAAAATATGGAGGCATAGTATAATTAAACTATGCATAAAAAACCACTTTTTTCGCCGCATTTTGCGAAACGCCTCAATCTCAATCAAGCGGAAATGTCAACACTGCTCAATCGGGTAGTCACAGCTTATAATTTAGGTCAATTCATCGCAGCCAAGGGTATAGAAATTGGCTACGAAGATGTTAATATTATTCTTAAAACAAACACTGGTAAATACCTTTTAAAAGTTTTAATTGATTTTATTCTCAAAAAACCACGTTCGATAGTTGCTAGTCGACGTTATGTTGAAACTATGGAGAGCTTTCGAGCTGATGGGATTCCTGTTCCTAAATTGTACCCAGTGGTTAATGTTTCTCAAAAAGAACAAACACTAGATACTTATTTGCTCCAACAACAGCTGCCTCACAATCATCAGCCAGTTTGGATGTTGGTCATGGAATTTTTTGCAGGAAATGATTTTATTAAGCAGCCACCTACCATTGAGGACATTAAAACAGTGGCTAAGTATCTGGCCAAGATCAATAATTCTAAATTAGAACGTCAACCTGCCTATGATCCATGGCAACCACATTATTTCCTACGCTCTTACAAAGAGTCTGCTGACTTACTAAAAGAACCGGCAAAAAGTTTGATTCAAGATTTATTGGAAAATTTTAAAAAAATTGATCAAAAAAAGTTACCAAAGTCAGTTATCCATGCTGATTTTATGAGAAATAATTTATTAAAGAATAATCGAGGTCAATATTGTTTACTTGATTTTGGAGTAGTTAATTTTGGGCCAAGAATTACTGATTTAGCAGTATTTTTAGCCGGTTTTTGTATGAATCCGTATGATTCTTTGGAGAAAAATCGCTTAGCCTATCAAGCTGGTTTAACTGCGTATGATCAAGAAATACATTTGACTGCTTATGAAAAAACTCATCTTGTTACTATGGTACAAGCAGCTTATGCATGTTTTTACATGCCAGCTCTTTATGAAAAAATGTTAGAAAACAATCAGACAGCGGAAAATGATTACTGGATTGGTGTAGGTGAAACTGGTTTAATAATGATTCAACAGTTGGAGCTGGAGCTGGAGTTGGAGCAAGAAAGTGATATGAGGAGATAAATTATGTTGCAAAAGACACCTGAGAACCTAGAAATCAATCATCTAGACTATATTTGGCCAACTATTATGGCTGGAGACTTAGAAACAGCTAGACAGACAGCAGTCAAATACCGAGAGGCGGAACTACGCACTGCTGACCGATTGGTTGAGGGTAGAACTGAAAGCGATATGGGTACTTTAATTCTTTATGCTGTTGCCCACGGTCAGGATGTACCACTGACCGAAATAGACCCTAACTTAGTAGAAATTTTACAAGCTACTTCTTGGGAAAGATTAGTGACTAAATTTCGTCGCCTCTTTATATCTAGGGAATTTAATAGGCCGGGTGATAGAGAAAGGCTGCTAAAAGAAATTGTACGAAAAAAAGAGGATTTTAGCAAAGTGCCTCCCATTGTTGTGTCTTTAAATGAGCAAGGTAAATATTTTTTATTTGATGGTCAAACTAGAACGCGTCGAGCGCGAGAATTAAAAATGAAGACAATCAGAGCCTACCTTCTACCAAATGATTACCATCAGGGACAAATTATTAGTCAAGCTGCAGAGATGTATAAGCAAGTTATTCCGCAGTTTAGAGGATAAGGTTTTTGATATTAATTTATCTACAATAGTATAACTTTTTTACATTTGTTAAATAAGTTATTTTTTGCTAGAATTACCCAGGTTAAATCAAAAATATTTAAATAGAAAGTGAGAAATATGTCTGACTTAGAACGCAATATTGAAACCGGAACACAATTTGGACCAAACTTAAAGCCAAATTCAGAAGTAGATTCAAAAGCAGACTCAGGACCAACATCAGCAGAGGCAAAAAAAGCAACTTTACCTGAGGGTTATTCCATAGATGAAATGGGTGTTGATGTTGTCAAGTTAATGAGTCCTAGTGGAGAAGTGCTTGGCATGTACGTACCAGCTGCTACTCAAATTATCCAAGATGCGATAAAACATTCACGATCACAGAAATAATTATTGACAGCTTGTTTGAATAATGTCTAACTTTGTTGACAATCAACTGTGCTAAAAAATTTTACTTGTTGTTAGATTTGTTACTGACTATAATGAGTTAGTGACTAATAGTATATTTAATTTACAACGACAAATTGCTGAACATTTAATTAATTTATTGGAAAATCGAGAAATCACCATTAAGCGAGCAGCTGAAATAGCAAAACAAGTGATAAATATTATTCCAGAAGATTTTCCAGATTCCACACTAATTACAAATAATGTCGACGCAGTTTTAGCAAAAATTAAACAAGAATTGCAAGTCATTCCCGAGTTAAAAAGCCTAATACTATAGAAATCACAGGAAATTGAAGTGTAATGAATAAAAACGGAGAAATTCATGTACCAGTCGAGGAAAAAGCAAAACAATTGAAAACAGTATCTCATTCTAATTTGCCAGAAAAAGCTATTAAACCAGAAACTCCCGAACAATTTGCAAAACTAAAACACTGGTTTAAGGTTTTGCGTCAAATTTGTCAAGAAAGACCAGAGATAGTATTGAAAGCACTCAGTAAACTAGAAAAATCAACTGATCCATGGTCATGGGATGGTTTTTACACTGATACTTTGATAAAGGCAGAACCTCTAGCATGGGAATTGGGTGGAAAAAAACGAGCAGAAAAGCAATTTCTTGAATATGATTTAGATCCAGTTAAAACCATGCAAGTTGTGGAATTTTTGCGATCAAACGTCTCAAAGAAAGAAATTTTTAAAAAGAAAAAAGCTGAAAAAATTATTTCTAAACACTATATTCAAAGGTTCTATCAATATAAGGAACAAGATTTAGAAATTATTAAAGAATTTATTAATTCTTGTGATAATCCTGTTCATTTATTGAAAGAAATAGAAACAATAATGGACTATTCCCATATTGGGAATCAATATTTAAAACAATTCTTAATATATGGCAAATCTCTGGCTAATAATGCTAAAGCTTTAGAAATCATAACTCAGCTCAAAAAATTTGATAATCTTGAAAAATTAGATGCCGGATCTTTAAGCTCTCTCAAAGATGAAAATAGTGAAAATCATTATTTTTTTCATAATGTACTAGATCCAATTCAATCTTTTTCACAATTAGATGAGGACATTTATCAAGAGCTATTTAGCCAAGAGAACATTGATCATGCTCAACAACTATGGAAAAGATTGACCAAAAAGCCTCTACAAATCGCGGCTCTTTATGATTTATTAATGCTTGCTCACAATCCAAAAATTGAATTAGCTTTTGTAGTCAATTTATCATTTCATTTAAATGAAATAGAAGGATCTCTTTTTAAATCTCCCGTGCAACTTAAAAGAGAAATAAACAAAATTGAAATGGTTTACAAACTGTTTCCAGAGATATGGGAACTTTATAAGGAAGGTTTTAATGTAGATAATTATTTAAATCTTAGTTTATTTGATGACCAAAATAATTTACTCAATGAGATTGAAAAAATAATTGCCGAAAAAGAAAAATTTTTAACAGTGATTAATAATAAACAGATTAGGAAAAATGCACAAATTCTTAAAAAATATGGGTTAAGAATGTTTTTACCTAATGATGAAAAGTCTAGTCCCAAAGTAAGTCTTGATTATTTAATAAATTCCGATCCAGCTTGTTTAGAAAAAAGTTTAATTATAGCTGACACAGGACTGTATGGAGACTTGATTGATTCTTTTTATCGACAAAATAATCTTTTTAAAGATGTTTGGCGACAAACTAAGAATTGGTTATCAGCATTTTCAGTGGAAGAGATAAATGAGGCTTTTCTACCAATAAAAAAAGAAAACAATATTAATTTAAAACCAGATCTGTCATTAATTGTTAATAACTTAGATTCAATTGAAGATCTAAAAAAGAGAGTGGCAGCCATTGTTAATCCAGACATTAGAAATTTGGTGGAAGACGAAGAATTTTTAAATAAGGTTGCTTTTTATGAGCAGAGAGGTAGTCCTGACAAGCAAATATGGGCTCATATATTAAAAAAACCAGATTTATATATAGATTTATATCGAAATCAAAAAATATTTACGAAAAAATTAGATATTTTGCTTGAAAATAAATTTGATCTTCAGGGTTTACTTTATCCAGAGGGATTAAGTTTGTTGAATGATATGACCGAGGAAGAATTGACTCAAGCTAGTCAAGCTTTATTGACTGAAGATAATTCCTTAGGTAAATATTTAGCTGTTGATAATCTTAAAAAAGCCCGACTTCTTTCCAAATTGGACCAAACAGAGCTAACTCAAATAGAAACTGATTTTCAATCAAATAGCACTTTTTTTAACAATTTCTATTCTGAAACATGGTACAACGATCAATATCTAAAGGCTGAAGATTTAGAGTTGTATTTAAGCTTTGATCAAGAACAAAGAGAACGGGTTTGGCAATTATTAAACTCTCTCAATGAGCGTTATGATTTTCGAAGAGGAAAGGAAATTTTTGAAAAGGATGTTCTACATGATTTAGGATTTTTATGTCGATTAAGTAATAACGAAATTCATCAGCAAAGATTTCAATTATTTTTAGATCTTTTAAACAATGAACAAGAAAACATTAATATTAATGATTTAAAAATTAGTGCCAATCAGCGAATTTTTGAGAAAATTCTAAATTTTTTAGAAAATAATTCTGAATTGACTATTAATGACTACTTCGATGAAGAAGGAGTGGCTACTGTTAGATTGTTAAATGATTTATCTAAAATTCAGGATAAGGAAACTAATTTTTACGAAATTACAGAGTTATTAAATGAAAAATCTCTAGCCAAGATGGATAGCATACAAAGAATTTTTTGGCAATTTTGGCAAAAACAAAACCATGGACATATAAAACGGAGTTTATTGGAAAAGAAAGATCAATTTGATGCTTTGTCACGAGATAAATTAACAGCAAACCAGTGGTTGTTAGAGGTTAGTCAATCAGCTAAAGACAGTTTTGAAGTTAATACTGTTGGTGAAAATCAGAAAAATGTTTCAAAAACCAGACTTAGCTTAGTAGAGGAACAAGAATTTAAAAAGAAAATTTTAGAATTAGTTGTCAAGAAAAATTTAGTTTCTCCAAAATTTTATACTGTTTGTTCCGTGTTGAGACACAATCTTGATGAAAATAGTTATTTAATTGAATCTTTCGCTCCAGCTTTTAAAGAAGCATTTGGCTTTGACTTGTCGGAAGATTTTGTCAAAAAATATGATAGATTCTTTCAGAAATCACAAGGAGAAGATTTTGCTGCTTTAATTACTGATCACCTATCTTATTGGAAAAACAACAGTGATTTATTAAGAAAATTGGAGTTAATCGGTTGGGAGGTAAATAATTTTGATAAGTTTCGGAGTCTGGTGCAGAATCCAGAAATTAACACTGTGCTTGGGAATACAGATAAAGAATTATTAATCAGTTTATCTAGAGATATTGGTTTAAGTCCCAACAACATTTATTATGCGAACAAAAGCTCTCTTGAGTGGTTAGAACAGAACTTAGACTCTACGGAAAGGAAAACTTTTTTCAAAAAAATTCTCAATGAAAAACCTTCCAGTTTCAATAGTTGTGTGGCAGCATTTAGATCAATAGATAAAAAAACAATTAATCAAATCATTACTGAGCCTCTTTACACCGAAAGACTTTTAGACGCTATGAGGGAATTTAATAACATTACTCCTTCTTTAATTACTGTGTATATTCTCAATCCTAGTGAAGGAGCTAGATCAGAATATCGTGAGAAAATAACCAAATTTAAAGAGGGTGTCCACATTAATGTGCCGATTATGTCTTTAGCTAAAGGTAGTGGTGGTATTGATTTTTTAACAGACATGATTGCTTTGACTTTTCCTGGAACTAATTTTACAGAAATTAAGCGCGAATTAAGTCAATTGCAGGATCGTTGTCAAGATTTGGCCAATCTCAACATTCGTGAACAAGGCTATCAAGGACAAATTGTTTCTAAAGAAAAAATAGTACAGCTAAAAGACATTAATAAGCCAATAGATGACGGAGTAGTTAATTTAATCAAAGTGATTTTTGCCGATCAACAAGAAAAAGAATATTTAGCTTTAGGAGGTGATGACAAACTAGCTTTTCAGGGTTGGGCTAGGTTGTTGGTTGAAGCAGGAGCTACTAATCAACAAACTTTATTTAAAGATAATTTAACTGAGGTAATAGCTTGTAGTCGTGTTTCTTTGGGGGACAAAATTACGTTATTTGCTGAAAAAATGGGTGGTGACACCTCTCAAATACCAGCTAAAAATGAAGTTTTAAGTAAGGCGAAAGAATTGTTTGGTATTTATTACAAAGATAATGCGCCAGAAGCAATTGAGCTTTTTTTGCAGAAACATCAAACAGAGGCCGATATCTTATTAAACAGATTAAGTGTTAAGAGGTTGAATAATTTAGAAAAAAACATTGCTGGTGCCAAAACAATTGATGAGGAAAGTCGGGCTAACTTTAAAGAAATCATTGAGGAATTGCGCAATAGTGGATTAGCCGAAGCAGAAAGACGGCAGTTATTAGCCAGATTATTAGCTTTTATGACTGATCGTAGCATTTTTGCTGGAACAACTGGTCTAAGAAGAAAAGTTAGTAAGGAAGCTGGTAAGATTGTTTTGCGAGATAAGGAGGGTCAAGATATCGATCCCAATTTAATTATTTCTGGGCACGTAACTAAAAATGCTGCTTCTTATTTCGCCAAAAATACAGCTGGTGTTTGCACCGCTGGAGATAAGGAACTATTTAATCGACCAGATCATTTTCATGTTAATTTAGTTAACACAGGAGGAATTGTTGTTGGAAATATTCAAGCTTATCAAACTACTTGTAACGGGCAGTCCGCTCTCATTTTTAGAGGTTTTAATCCTTCCACAAGCATTGTTTCTGCTACTAACGCTGAGATTTTGTGTGATCAGATGGTAGATATCGTTAAGCAAATTGCTGCAGATAATGACATTACTCAGATACTAATTCCTGAGCAGGATTTTTGGCATCCTTTAACTAATCGTGTTGGTGAAGGGATAGATAAGTATTTTGCTCAAAGATTTTATCGTCCAGAAAACAAAGTTAAACTTTCATTTAATATTACAAATCGTAAAACAGTTGACTCTTTTTATCGTATCACCTAATCAATTTCCTTTTTACAAATTTGATTACTTTTGATATATTACCAACATGAAAATTAAAACAGCTGGGAATATTGTATCAACACATCTTGGTTTTATTCCTCAATCAGCCAATGAAGCCGAGGAAATTTTGGATCAATACGATAGAGGTCATTGAGTTGATTGTATACGAGCTCAACGCCGAGCTGCCGAAAAAAAACGCAATCGTCAAAGAAGTTAATCCATGCTTAAAGAAACTCTGCATCAATTCCAACAAGTGGAAACTAGTCCAGACTTCCAAGAAAACTGCCGAATTGCTGATGGACTCTTTTCTGAATTCTTAGCTTACATGCTTAATAAACAAGAGTTTCCCAATCAAAACATTAATTTGTTAACACAATTCGTGCTTAACTTATTTCGCGATGAACATATTTCTTTAGTTGCTTTTAAAAAAAAAGATTTTTATGATCATCTAATGTTATTTGTTGATCGGGAGGGGATGAAAGAGACCCCTTGTTTGTATATACCTAAGTGTTTTGTTGAGGATGTCGCTGAAACACCCGAACAACAAATAGGAATCATAGCTTCAGTAATGAGTCAGTGTCGAGATTATTTTTGTGGTAAATATAACGCTCAAAATTCCAAAAATACACAAATAAGAGCTTTGGCTTATCAAGCAGAAGCGCTTAACACATTAGTAAAGCTAGCAAAAGAAGAGAAAGTTGTTCTGAATCTTAGCGATTTTCAAATAGGTTTATTAAGTGAATTTCCTAATGGTTTAGCAGATTTAGAGGAATGGCTGTGGTATCCTGACCCAAAATACCAAGAAACTTTTAGTCCACCTTTATATAATTTTTTATATAATCCTTCACGCAATTAATTTGCTATAATTATTTTTTAGTAAATATTCGCAAAATAGAAAGTTAGCTATGCTTGATTTAGAATAGATGCCTTTGAGAGTTAATAAGCGAGGAGAGGATAGGGTAGAGATAGAAGGAGGTTTGGGAGAGACCAGTGTTGTAGATTTAGAGATTGCTAAACAAAGATTAGAAAATTTAAAAAATCAAAAAAATAGTTTTGTCGATCAAAATTCATGGCGAGCTAGAGTCGATGCTGCTGAAAGAGCCGTTGCTCTCTTAGATCAAGCTGATCGCGATAAAAAAAAGAGTGGTGGGTTAAAAATGATCAATGTTATTAAAAAAGCGGCGGCTATGTTGATAAAGTAGGGAGAGATATTAAGTTAGGTATTACTCGTTTCACCACAGACTTATCATAAAATTTTCCCAAACAATCACTCGTATGCTACACTAAACCTAGTGTCAAAAGCTAATTTTGCTTTAATTATCCACGCACTTCTGCTTTCTCTTTTTATTTTAGCTATTTTTGTGTATTGGTTTGCTATTTTGGATCGCGAGCTAATTTTTCTTTATGGACACATGGGTCATGCTGGCTTGGCTGATTTTAATATTTCTCGACATTGGATGACAGGTTTGGTAGTGGGGGAAATGGTTTTAGTTATTTATCTACCACTTAACTTCATCTTAAAAAAGTTTTTTAAACACTATCAATTTCCTGACTGGGCAAATTTGAGTTGTTATCTTTGTCTATATTTATCGCTACCCTTATTTATTTTACTAAACTTTGTTGCCAAGCCAACCTTACCTTTTTTACTTAATTTCTGGATTTTTCTAATTTTGTTTTTGGCCTTGCGCCTGACTTTATATTTGACTAATTTAGCGCTTAAAAATTTAAAGTATTTTATTTGGGTGACTATTAATGCTTTTTCACTCCTGCCGGTGCTCATGATTGTGCCAACGCTCATGCAATATGGCTTGAAGCGTTCTTTTCCACTGTTTGGTCTTTTTGTGTTATTGCCTTTAGCAATGATGTTCTTGGGTTGGCTGTGGTTTAGTTTTATGACGCTGATTTCAAAGCGCTTTAAGCAACCTAAACCAAGTTCGCTACACTTGCTTTTATCTGCGTTGGAGAGTGCTTATCTCTTTTTTCCTTTTTTGCATTATTTTTCTTCCAATCCGGGACAAACTTTATATATTACTAATAGTGATAATTTTTTTGCTAGTAACCCACTAATTCAGTCAGCAGTTTTTATATTGACTTTAATTTTGCTAAAAATCTTTATGAGACTGCGCAGACAGAGTAGTAGTGATGATTTCCGTTCCACGCTCAAACTGTTTATGCTTTTATTAGTTTTAGTTTTAATTAATTTTTGTTTGCGTCAACTTCTAGTTATTTAGTTTTGTTTTTAACTTGACAAGGTAAAAAGCTCAAGTTTATTATGAATATATAGCAATTAAAGAAAATTTTTATGCCCAAAACCCCTCGTCCCAAACTAGCTATTTTATTTACTCCTATGATCATTTTTATCATGGTTTCAGCACTGATCATGCTAGTTGTTACTTATTGGCGGAATAGTCAATCAGCAATTAATGGGATCTTATTATTGAGTGAAAACACTGGTGATATTTCTGGTTATTATAAGTGGGAAGAGGTTTTGGATACTAAAGATTTTAAGGCAATTATTAAGCCAGAGCGTAGTGTTTTGGAGAAATATCCTGATTATTTTCGTAATTTAGCGGCTAAAGGTTATGAAGTGGCGACTGGTTATGGTGAAGCACCATTTTGGCACATGCCTTATGAGGAACAGTATGCAATTATGAAAGAGTATAAGGAATCTGCTGAAGCAATTTTGGGCCAGCCAATTAAAATTTTTAGTTCCAAATATTTTACCTATGATGAAAATACTCTCAAGGCTGCTGATGCTTTGGGCATTCCTTACATTCTTGGTCGAGGTAGTGACATTAGAGCAGTCATCTATGCCCCCCAGGAGTATCAAGCCAAAATTTTGTCTGTTTCCAACTTGGTTTTTGGTGAAATGGGTTCGGGTTCATTGTGTGATGTCAGTTTATATCAGCGCGGTTCCACCGCCGAAGATTTTGCTCGTGTTGTGCAGGAAAGTATTGACCAACAACCTCGAGATATGGTTTTAGTCTCACATGTTTATATTGGCGGCACTCGAGTTGGTTGGTGGGATGTTTATGAGGAGGCCATTAATTCTAAACAGGTTAAATGGCAGAGTTTTGATGATTGGGCAACCTCTGCGCAGGTGATTAGTCAACCCTATAGTGAAATTCCTTTTAATGACGAGGTGAAATATGTTGAACCTCAACCCGCCGTCCCGTTGGAAGAAATTGAACTTTTGCCAGAACTACAAAAAAACACTCTTAAAGTTTTTCATAATGGTCAAGGCGAGATGTGTTTACAATTTTTGGAATTTGCTGAAACTATCGATTATCCTATTGAAGAGCATTTAGTTACGGATGAAGATTTTTATGCTCTATTGACTAAATATCAAAATCAGTTTGGTCAGAGTAGCGGAGTATCTGAAGAGTTTGCTTACTATCCGATCATTTTTATTAATGACCAGGCGTTTAGTGGTTTTAATGATGAGGTTCAAACCGCTATTGTGCAAGAAATTGAGATAAACTTGGAGCCTTCATAATTTTTAACAACTCATTTTGTTTATGAGGAAAAAGATGGTGCATTTTTTCAGGTGTCCACTGACCATCTTTATTAAAATACATCTTTTCAGCTTCTTGAGGATTAATTTCAAAATCTCTTAAAAATTTTATCCAAGCGATGCTCTCATCAGTACCAGCCAGAATAATGGATATTCTAAAAGCACTCGTGCCTTTTTCTTTATAGGTGGCTAGAGCAGTATAATAATGAGTAGCTGCTTCATCAAATTGTTCTAGGAAAAAATTACTGCTACTTAGAACATGTAAGCATTCATGATAAATGATTGCCCATAAAGTTTTTTTTAACATCTCTGCTTTAAGCTCCTCACCATCAGACTCCTTTTTTTTAAATACTATGTTGTTTAATGATTTATCGGTTATTCTTGTATGAAATGGAATAAAATCAGCTAAAAACTCAATCATTTTCTCCCGATCATCTGGTAGGCTAAATTGTTTTCTTTTAATTAGTTTGTAAATTGCGATTAATTTGGGATCAGTAATGTCATTTGCTATCAGTTCTTGATTAAATAAAATTAACCCCTTTCTTAATGTCATCGCATAATTAGATTGCATATTAATTTCACTACTATAAGTGTTAGTGAAAGTTACGAAATCATCATTGTTAAGGAAAAAGGCTTTTTTATTGCCCAGTAATGAAAAATATGTTTGTGATAATTGACTGGCTTTATCAAAATAATCTTTAGTTACCACTTGATAAGCATCTTGGAAAACTTGTTGCCGGTCTAGATCAAGTAATTCTGGTGCTTCATTAAAATTGCTAATTAGATCATAAGCCAAAGAATCCATTTGTGCTTTATGAGCAAGCACGCTGTTATAACTCGCTAATTCTTGATCTTCTTCTTGTTGATCTTTTTGAATAGCCATAATTAATTCTTAACTCAATTATAAATTAACAATGCTTGATATAGTAGTATTAAGTTGGGTTTGTTAGATTGGCACTAAAACTTTGGATTAGATTGTCAAATATACAAAGAATCTAACAAATTAGCACAAGAAGATTAAGCTTTAACCGCTAAATTTTCCCGAGATAAAAAATTGCTTGAAAGAAAAATAGCTTTTTTTTGGTATTACAGTTAGATACAAGTTGTAAACAGAAAGGAGGTAAAATGTTAAAAAAGCAAATAATTTCCCTAGGAGTGCTAAGTCTATTGACCACTGGAGTTTTTTTATTCCCCAAAGTCGCTGATGCTTATCGTGGTGACCCTAGTATTGAGGGTCCAAATTGCACTGCTGAACGACATGAGGCTATGACTACTGCTTTTGCCAATCTTGATTATTCAGCTTGGCAAGAACTAATGAGTGGTCGAGGCAGAGTAGCGGAAGTGGTTAACGAAGAAAATTTTGCTAGGTTTGCAGAGGCTTATCAATTAACTCAAGAAGGTAAAGTTGAAGAAGCTAAACAAATTAGGGCAGAATTAGGTTTGGGACTTGGCAATGGTGCTGGCGTAGGTCAAGGTGCTAGTGAAGGTCAAGGTCAGATGAAACGTTACAATCGCTAAACGCTTTGTTCAAAAAAAGCCCTTTTATTTGTTTAAGTGGGCTTTTTGACTTTTTAGCCAGAATTAAATATATAATAGTTGTGATTAATAGTTATGATAGATTATAAAAAATTAGCTGATGAAGAGCTAGTGAGCTTGGTCAGAGATCAAGATCAGGAACTATATCGTTACTTGATTGATCGTTATCAGGCTAAATTATTGCGTTACGCTGTCTATTTAACTGATGATGATCGGGCAGCAGACGTAGTACAGGAGGCTTTTATTAAAGCTTTTGTTAATTTGCAATCTTTTAATACAAAAAAAAAGTTTAGTAGTTGGTTGTATCGTATTACGCACAATGAAGCGATGAATATACTAAATCACCATAAACAAGAAGTATCTATCCTACAAGATGTCGATTTTGCCAGCGAGATTGATTTGGAAGATGATTTGATTAAAAAAGAATTGGTAAGTCGGGCTAAAAAATGTTTGGCGCAAATGCCAGTTATTTATAAAGAGGTTTTGACCCTCTATTATTTGGAAGAGCAATCTTATGAGGAAATTGGTGATATTTTACGAATAGCTATTGGCACGGTTGGTACCAGACTAAATCGGGCTAAAATTATTATGAAAAAAATATGTCAAAAACAAAAAAAGTAGAAATACAGAAAACATCAGCGCAACAAACTAGCAATTTTAGTCAAAAAATTATGGCTAAGGTGAAAGCAGGTGAAATTAACATGAAACCTAAATGGCATTTTGTTTTGGGTTCTAGTTTACTGTTTTTTGCTGTAGTGCTTTTAATAGTATTAGCAGTTTTTCTTTTTAATTTAACTTTATTTATCTTGCGTCGTCAGGGACCGATGCAACTCTGGCGTTTAGAAGTGCTTGTTAGTAATTTACCATTGTGGATACCGGTTTTAGCCATTGTTGCATTGTGGGGCGGAATTAAATTATTAAAAAAATATGATTTTGCTTATAAGAAGAATTTTTTACTAATTATTGCTAGTTTGGTGATGGCAATTGTTTTAGCCGCATGGGCTATTGATAGTTTGGGATTTAATGAATTTTGGTCAAGAAAAGAACCGATGCGCCGTTTTTACCAAAATTTAGATTCAGCTATTAGGGATAATGAAAGTAGAAATTTTGAAAATACACCAAAAAAAGGTAACGGCAAACAATTTTTATTAAATTAACGAACTTACTAAATTAACAAACTTGCTAAACGAGTAGATTAGTTAGTAAATTTAAAATGGGGCCAAGTAGCTGAACCACTGCAGATTGACCATTAAAAATAGGTAAAATTAGAAATAACAAAATAAACTGACCATAACGTTCCATAGTTACTTCATATTCAAGACTACTTTCTCTGGGTAAAATGGCTCTCATGATCTTTCCACCATCGAGTGGGTAAACTGGTAGCAGATTGAATAAGGCCAAGGCAAGATTAATGTGAATTAAAAATTCAGCAAATACGGTAATTAAATCATTACCAATTAAGCGATTTAGTAAAGCTAATAAAAGAGCAATTAAAATATTAGTGAGTGGTCCGGCAACAGCAATAATAGCGGTGTCGCGGATAGGAGATTTAAGATTATAAGGGTCGTAGGGGGCCGCCTTGCCCCAGCCAAAACCAGTCAAGATGATAAGCACAGTCCCCAGTGGATCTAGATGAGCGCGTGGATCAAACGTCAGGCGGCCCCTCACTCTTGGAGTGGGATCGCCCAATTTATCAGTGACATAGCAGTGTGCCGCCTCATGCAAGCTAATAGATAATAACAAGCCAATTAAAATTAAAAAGAAAGCTAATGGATTGCTAAACAATAATCCGAGCATTGTTCTATTTTACTATATATAGCAAATGGTCAATACTAGTTTTTAAACTTGAGCTAATTGCAGAAAGGATCGCTCCATGTTAAAATTCCTTTCTATGAAAAAAGCTCAAATTAGTCAGCTAGTCAAGAAATTTCCCAAAGTATCTCATACTGGACATAACGTTTCTCACGCCAAAAACAGAACTAAGCGTCAATTTAAATATAATTTACACTCAGTCACCGTCGTGTTAGATGGGGTTAAGAAAAAAATTAGAGTACCCACTAGTCAGTTGCGCCAGTTAAAAAAAGCTGGTTTAACTACTCATTATCAAAAACCGACTGAATAATTTTATTTAATCAGATTTTTCAGCTGTTTAAACTGGCATGGTTCTTTACCAGCCACTTGCACTTTTTTGAGAACCAAGCGTTGACCACTCAGCAATTTTTCTATTTTACAACTAAGAATTTTTAATCTTTGATCACCTTTGTGAGTAGGTACAATTGTCCACAATCCAGGCCAAGGTTGAAAAGCTTGGCACGCATTTTTGACAAATTGCATTTGTTCTAAAATAGTGAGTGGGTAATTGCCTAAAATTCCCTGACCAGCCAGTAATTGGCTTAAGAGTGCTTCTTTTTGACTACTCAAAGACGACTTATTTTCACTTAGAGAATGTACTTGAGTTGTTGGTGTAAGAGTTGTAAGTTTTTTTAATTGTGACCAAGGCAGATAAGCATCTGTTTTACTCAAGCGTTGAGCGAAGGGGGTGGGTGATGGTTTGGGTTGGGGAACACTGGCTAATTGACCCTCAACAAATTGCTTAATGTTTTTGACCAAAGATTTATTAATCAGTTGAAAAGCATATTGATAATATTCTGTTAATGTCCAATCTTCTTGGATAGTGAATTTTTTCTGAACAATAATATCGCCAGCATCGAGTTCTTGACTAACAGTCATCAGCGTGACGGCAGTTTGTGTACCACTAATTGTTTGTTCTTGCCAGGGTCGTTGAAAATCTTTAAATAAGATAGCAAATTGGCCAGGAGAACTACCGCGCCAACGTGGCAACAGAGAAGGATGAATATTAAGCGCATCAATTTTAGGAAAAGCTAAAAGCCAATCGGGCACAAAATAACCAAAATCAACTATTAATAGTATATCAACTTCTTGAGCGCGGATTTGTTTCTTAAGCTGAAGATTTTTGAGATTGTCTGGAACTAAAAATGTGTTAATTTTTTCTGCCTTGGCCCATTGGGCGAGAGGATTAATAGTTAATAATTGGCTGCGACCCACTTTTTTAGGTGGTGGGGTTAGTATCCACCTTAGATCAAAGATTGGACTTTTGGCCAATCTTTCAGCAATTATTTGACTATAGTGAGTTGATCCAGCGATAGCCAAACGATAAGTTTTGGAAAGTCGAGTGGTCATGTTAATCTTTGATTTAAAAATTTGCTAAAATTTCTCGATCTTCAAGCTCTACCCACTGATCCTGTTCAATAATGTAGGCTGGTAAATCGTTTTCTAAGAGATGGTCGGTAAATAAAATGCCCTGTAGATGATCATATTCATGTTGAATTACCCTGGCCAGAAAATCTTGATATTTTTCTTTTATTTTGACTACTTGTCCCTGTTGATTGATCTTTTGATATTCAATTTCTACCCATTCCCAACGAGGTACGGGGCCATAAATTTTGGGAATTGATAAACAACCTTCAAAATGCTCACTTTCTTTGAGCAATATCTTGTTTTGGCTATGAGCCGTAATCTGGGGATTGATAAAAGCTATCAATTGTTCTGGTTTTTGTCTTTTGTTGTCCTTTGCGTCTTGCTGGCCTCGATTGCGTCCAGAAGGGCGTATGATAAAGATTTGCCAAGATTTATTGACTTGAGGGGCAGCTAAACCCACTCCTTCAGGATCTTTTTCTAGTAGTAGTTGTTGTTTAAGGCGTTCTGTAAATTTTATGAGTCGTTTGTCAAATTTTTCGACTGAATTAGCCACCCGACGCAAAGTTGGATGGGGAGCACTAATAACTTTCATGGAAATATTATACCCCAAAAGGCTTGTTTTATTAATCTTTATTCTTTTATTCTACAGTTTGCGCTGCTAGGGCTTGTTTCGCCAAATTGTTGTTTGGGTCGATCTTATCCAATATGTATTGATAATAATTTGTGGCTTCAGCTGTTTTGCCTTGTAAATCTAAAATTTGACCGAGAGCGAAGTAAGCTTGCCAATAATTAGCTTTGAGAGCTATGGTTTCTTCCAAGATTTTAATGGCCTGTTCTTGATTACCTAGTTTTTCTTCCACCAAAGCTAAATTATAGTAAAGTTTAGCTTCACTAGGTGACAGCGCAATCGCTTTTAGCAGACTATCTTTGGCAACCTGATAAAACCCATCATCAAGTTGGGCTAATCTGATGAAAATTTTTGCTCGACTTTTATGAAAATTAAGATGTACCGGATTAAGTTTTTGTACAAAATTGCTGGTTTCAATGGCTGCCTCAGCAAATTTAGCACTATTAGTTGCTTGGCCATCCTTAGCAAAATCTATGGCTAGAATACTATATTGGCTGGCTAATTCATCATAAAATAAAGCTTCTTGGGGAGATTGTTCAATGGCGTTTTGTATTAAGCTTAGACCAGTTTGCCAGTTACCGTCTTGGATATGATTTTTGGCATTATAAAAAAGATAATCTGCTCGCCAGATTCGCCAGAGAGCCATATTGCTTGCGATTACTATTGATAATAGAGCGACTATAAGCAGATATTGTGGCCAATGCAGGCTTTCTTTTTTAATCTTGGGCCAAATTATCTCTTCTTTGACGATCGCTGCAGCAAAAATGCTAAAGAGTAAATTACTAGTCACTGTCGAAAAACCGAAGAAATTACTAATAAACATGGCTACGAGCGCACTCGCTAAAGCAATTTTTTGACTGCTTAGGTGTTTTTTTTGCCATTGTTTAAACAGAAAAATAAATAAGGCCACAAATAAATTAAGATAGCTAATTAAACCAACCAGCCCGGTGGTGGCCAAGAAATTTAACAATTCATTGTGTGCTTTATTGTATAAAAAATCCCATTCTGAGAGGAGATTATGCGCCACCGGTCGATCTTGATAATAACTATAAGCAAATGTTTCCATTCCTGAGCCAAAAATGGGGTAACGTTGCCAAACTTTCCAAGCGCCTTCCCAAACTACTTTTCGAATATCGCTCGATTTAGAACCACCTGCTTCAACGTTGGAACTTGTTGGCTCTGTACTCATTTCACTTGTGACATCCAAACCTTCGGTCAGAGAACTTAAGATAGACTGATTGGCTTGAGTCAAACTTAAGTTTTGTCCAAAAATCATCAAGGCCACTAATATCAAGCCAATTGGTAACAATAATTGACCTAAATTTAGTTGTTTTTTAGCTTGATTCTGTAAAAATCGCTGAGCAATTATTTGCATCAGGGTTGCTAAACCAAGGGCTAAAATTCCTGATCGAGATTTGGTAAAAAATAGGGCGATAGTTAACAACATTAATAGGAGTGCATAACAAATAATAGCAATTAACTGGTGATTTTCGCGTTTTTTTTGCATTGTTTGCCATAATTGCCAAATGACCAGGGGTATAGTCATTAATAAAAAGCTAGCTAGCCAATTGGGTTGCCCAAAAGTGGCAAACACTCGATTTTGTACATCTTGCACCCAACAACTAACATCATATTTGCCAGTTACAATCAAACAGCTAAAAGAATGAGCAAAATGTTCAGGAATGGCATATAAACTAATCAATAAAGCGGCAAACAGTAAGTTTTTTAACAGTAAGTTCAATTGTTTTTTGTTAAGGTTATATTGAGCAGCGAAAAACAATGAAATATAGCTAATGATTGATAACAAACCACCATTAAACCGAGTGTAATAACCAAAAATTGAAGTACGCTGATGCATGGAAAAAATGGTGGCTAATAATTGAGAGATCAAAAACAAACCAACAATCAGATTTTGTGTTTTATTTTTCCATAACAATTTTCCTCTCACTAGAGAACGCAAGCCCCAGACAGCAACAATTAGACTTGTGAGGGCATACACAAAGATCATTTTGTTAAATTCAAACAGTTCTTGATTAAACCACGTAAAAACAAAGGGAGTAGCAAAAACTAAAATATTAAAAAAAGCAAAAATAATATTATGGAAATAGTCATCAATTTTTTGTCTTGGACTAGTCATAATGGGCATAGTATAACGGATTTTCTGCTTCTTTTTACTCTTAATTTATGTTAAATTAAAGGAGTAAATAAGAAAGCCTGCCTATGACCAATATTCAAGATAATCAAAATCCTAAAGCTAAACCCAGCCAAGCTGAGGTTGATGAGTTATTAAAGCAACTTGAGGCTCTCAATCAAGAAATAGCCGCTAAAACGGTTGTTGATCAACCCCAATTAGCAGAAAAAAAAGATGAAACCGAAAAATTAGAAGCCCCACCGATTCCACCCGCCATTGACAGCAGTCAAGAAATATCATTACCGGTTGGTGATAAAGCTAGTAGTGTTTCACCATCTAATGATCAAGAAACGACTCGAGCAAAAGAGTTAGATTTAGACAGCTTTATCGATGATCTAGAAGCAAAAATTGCTGAAAAAGACGAAAAAATCCAGGAGGAAGCAACAACCGATCAAGTTAAACCGGTTGAAGAGCAATCTCAGCCACAAGAATCAGCCGCTGTTGAAGAAAATTTTGCTCGTCAACGACCATCATTAGATTTATCAACTGTGGGAGGAGAAACAACTCCAAGTTTAACTTTAAAGGATGGGCAATTGGAAGAAAACAAAAGCAAAGAAACACCAAGTTTGACATTAACACCACCACCTGTCGCAGAACCGAAAGCATCTGTCGAACCCGTTACACCAACGCCATCTGCCAATCAAGGAACAGTTAATGAGGAAAATTTGGAGAGCCAAAATATTTTTACCATGTTGGGTTTAGAAAATTTGGAAGAAACAGAAAAAGAGGCCTTTTTAGCCGATCTGGAAAAGTTAATTTGGGATAATTTTATTGAAGTTGAATTACCACTATTATTAAATAATGAAGAAAGAACTCAAGCTGAGCAAATTTTAGCTGATAATTCTAAAACAGAAGACGAACGCAAAGAAGCTCTCTTAGTATATTTAGAAAAATTTGTACCTAATTTGGAAGAAGTAATGTATAAAAAGGCTTTGTCTCTGAAAAAAGAAATGTTTGAAGAGAGACTCAACAAACTGAGAAATCAGGCCACTGAGAACAATAATTTAAGTCTCATTGCCGATTTAGACCAGATACAAGAATTAATTGTTGCAAAACGATATAAGACCGCCACAGAACTTTTGAATAAAGCCTAAGTTTCTGCTAAGCTTTGATATATGGAGAAAGGGATTGAGCTAATTGATCTTAGCTACCAACCTTGGGTTTTTTTGTGGGATTCCAATCAAGAACAAATTATTAATTTTGGTCGGGAAGCTCTAGAGTGGTGGCAACTATATCGACAAGATTCAGGCAATGAACACTGGCAAGTTATTTATCCGTTTAAATCTGGAATCTTGCAATCTAAGTGGGCGTTGGAACAAGTTTTACAAAATAATTTTGTGCTAGATCATGAACAATTAAAAAAAGCAAAACACTTACGAGTGGTACTAACGGGAGCGAATACTGATTTAGAGAAAGTGACTATTAAACGTAGTTTTGCGCAGAATTTTTTAAAACCAGTTAGCATTGTGGATCGAGCTGATTTTTTTAATTCTCATTTGAGAGCTAAACAAGATTTCTCAAAATTAAAATTAATTATTGATTTAAACCTAGATTTTGCTGAATTATCTTTATTTTTATTGGATAAAAGATTAAAGATGAAGCACTTGCCTTTAAGCGAAAATCTTGATGAAGCGTTATTAATTAAACATCTTAAATCAGCGGTTGATAGTTTTATTTTGAATGTACCCAGTAAGCTTTTTCAAGAAAAATGGCAGTATTTTTATTTTTTTATTCATCCTAATATTAAAAATTCTTTGATATTAGATGAATTAAGTCGCCATTTGCAAATGGAAGGTATTCTTAATCAGGAACATCTTGCTGCCTATGTTTAATCATCAAAAAATTAGTCGTTATTTTTTAGTTATTGTCTTATTAGTGTTTATATTTTTGTTGGATTTTTTAAAACTTTTGGCTTTACCAGGTTTGCGTCGTTTAGCAATTGATTGGCAAGCGCGCAATTATCAAACAATTTTAACTTTGACTCAACCGGTGACTAAGTTAAAACAATTTTGGCAATTACGTCAAAAACTGGAAGATCTTGAATATCGTTATCGAGAAGCTTCGGTACAGTTGACTGAATTGGAGGCTCTGCGTGAAGAAAATCAGGCTCTCAGAGCTCTATTGGGCACGACAGATCGAGCTTTAGGGAAAAAACTAGTGACACGACCAATTAGTTCTTTTGCTAAACCAGTATTGGCTGTGGGCAGTGACAGTGGTTTGCAGCCTGGTTCTTTGGTTTTGGGAGAGGGTAATTTATTGGGCGTGGTTGATAATGTTAATCAACAACAAGCGCGAGTATTATTGCTCAAGAATATGTTGGATCAGGGTGTGGTGGCGAAAACAGAATCTGGAGTGAAGGGGATAGTCAAAGGAGACGGTAAAAATATTTTATTAACTGAAGTAGCTAGTGAGGAAACTTTAAAATTGCGAGAGAGGGTGGTAACGGTAGGGCAGACGGGTATTGGTCCAGATATTTTTATTGGCAGAATTGTTAGTCTGAAAGAACTTAATCCAGCCAAGTCAACTCAGCAAGCAATTTTGCAACAAGACGTTAATTTTTACGAATTAAGTTTAGTTGAGGTGCAACCATGATTTATTTAAATTATTTATTGCAAGTTATTTTATTATTGGTTTTATTGAGTGTTGAATCAACGTTGGCCTTACCAATTTTTAGCTTGTTTTTTGCTTTTAAACTGCTAGATAAATTAAATCCTAGAGATGATCAAAGTTTTTATTATTTAATTTTAGCTTTAGTAGTGTTGAGCATAGTGATAGCTGTTTTTTATCAATTGACTATTACTTTAGCCGTATTGCTAATGTGTAGTTATTATTATTTGAGAACTTTAGTGGGAAGCAGGGTTTTTATTAAAAGTTTTCAACAGTGGCAATTTTTACAACTCTTATTATTTGCTATTTTACAATTAGTAATCTTTTTTACATCAGGTTTAAGCATGAATGTGTTTATGATTGGACAAGGCCTGCTAGTTGTACTTATCTTAATTTTTAAAACGATAATCATTAATAAGTTATGAAAAAAAACAGTTTTATTAATCGTGATCGCAAGAAATTATTTTGGCTTACAATCTTATTGTTTGTGGTTTTTACTTTGTTATTACTGCGTCTAGCTGATTTACAATTAATTCGTGGTCAAGAGTTGGCTCAGTTGGCAGAACAAAATCGTTATTTTGCCAAAACCTATTTAACTGAACGAGCCTTAATTTTTGATCGTTATCAGCAACCGTTGTTAAAAAATCACCCCAATTATTATTTACTAGCTGATCCTAAGCAACTTTATAGTCAACAAGAATTAATAGATCACGATCAGGCTTTATTTCTCATGGCAAGTGATAGCGCACAAATTAATCGGGATTTTTCTAGAGTCTATCTTTATCCTCAAGCCCTCGCTCACGTTCTGGGGTATGTAACTGGTGTGACAGCTGATGATCTAGCCAATAATCAACAATTAAATTTTACTGAACAATTTGGACGAATGGGCTTAGAAGCTTATTTTGATAATCAATTACATTCTAGTGCTGGTATCAAGATCTATGAAGTTGATGCTTTAGGTAATATGCAACAATTAGTTAGTGAAACCGAGCCTGAAACTGGTGAAAATTTGTTTACTAGTCTTGATCCCTTTTTATCTGAGGTAGCATACCAAGCCTTAGGTGATAAAAAGGGTGCGGTAGTGATTATGGATGCTCAAACTGGACAAATTCTGACTTTACTGAGTAGTCCAAGTTTTGATCCAAATTTGTTTGAAGCAGTGCGGATGGCGAATTTATTAGATCAAACTGACAGCGAAGCTCAACAAGAATTAACCAGCTATTTAACCGATGATCGGCAATTATTTTTTAATCGAGCAGTGAGTGGAAATTATCCACCTGGATCAGTATTTAAAGTCGTGACTGCTCTGGCTGCCTTAGAAGAAGGAGTAGTTGATTCATCTACGACGATCCTTGACGAAGGTGTGTTGCAAGTAGGTGACTATCAATATGCTAATTGGTATTACACTCAGTATGGTCGCGTCGAAGGAGAGATTAATATATCGAAAGCCATTATTCGTAGTAACGACATTTTCTTTTATAAAATTGCTGAATGGCTTGGTCCAGAAAAATTAGCTGACTATGCTCGTTTGCTAGGTTTAGGTCAAACAACCGGCATTGAATTGAGTAATGAAACTCCTGGCTTAGTACCTGATCCAGCCTGGAAAGAAGAATATTTTGGTGAAAAATGGTTTTTAGGTAATACTTATCATTATGGCATTGGTCAGGGAGATTTATTGCTTAGTCCTCTGCAAATAGCGAGAGTATTTCAAGCTATTTTTAATCAAGGAGTAATTTGTCGTCCGACTTTATTAAGTGATGTCCGAGAGTGTTATGATTTAGCTTTTAATCAGGAAAATTTAGATTTACTCAATCAGGCTTTGTTGGGAGTGACTCAAACAGGAGGAACAGCTTTTCCTTTGTTTGATTATAATCAAAATGTAGCCAGCACTCTTAGTCAACGTTTGGGTGATGAAACTTTTAATGACATGATTGCTAGAGAAAAAATTAGAGCGGGGATGATAGCTGGTAAAACTGGTACTTCTGAGTTTGGTGCAGTGAATGAAAGAGGTTATCGAGCCACTCACGCTTGGTTTTCTAGTGTTGTTGGTCTAAATAAACAGTTAATTCTTGATCATTGGCAGGAATTAGGTATAGACAGTGCTAATGCTGTTCAAAAAACCTGGTTAGAGGCTTTAAAGAATGATCAATTACCTCAAGAAATAGTGATCACAGTGTTAGTGGAAAGCGATGGTGAAACTATTTATCGAGAGGGTTCGGCTGATGCGGCACCGATCGTTAGAGAAATCTTAGCTTGGATGACTGGTTTTTAATTTTTTTAGATATTGTTTGAATGTCAAATCTTTGTCAATTGTTTATTTGATAATAATTTAATGAAGCAATTTGGCAAAGATCATTTAACAGCACTGTGGTCAGTAACGGGAATAGGGAGACAAAGTTATCAGCGCTGTTTACTTGCGCAAAAAAAAGCGCAAATTAGTGACGAGGAT
>CAYSMC010000025.1:0-38961 GCA_964432115.1 uncultured Pseudomonadales bacterium
AAAAAACAAAAAATTTATCACCGAGCTGCTCAAGCTATCACAGAAGCCGATTTAATTATCATGGGACCTGGCGATTTATATGCTAGTTTATTAGCCAATACTTTAGTGGACGGTTTTGCCAAAGCCATGCAAACCAATCAACAGCGAGGTGGTCAATTTGTTTATGTATTAAATTTAATGACTCATTTTTCGCAAACTCATCGCATGACAGCACTTGATCATTTCAGTGAAGTTAGTCAATATTGTCAGCGACAACCAGATTACATTTTAATAAATAACGAACAAATCCCTCTTCAAATTTTGAAACATTATGCTAGCCAAAATGAATGGCCAGTAGTCGATGATCTTCAGCAAGACGACAAAGAAACAGCTACCACAATTGATTGGTCTAAATTGAATATTAAACGTCATCAATTGTTATCTACTATTTTGGTGAATCATGATTCTCATCATAGTCACAGCTTATTGAGACACGATAAAAATAAATTAGCTACAGCTCTTCTTCAAATTCTTGATTGATAATCCTCAAATTTATCTCAAACTCCGACTAATTGAGTTCATATTTTTGCACTACTTGAGTAATGCCAGAACTTATATTTTGCAAAGCTTGACTTGGCTGAGTGCCGGCTAAAACAGCATTGATAGCATCGGCATAATATTGAATTAACTGGTCATTGACCCCATTATCATGAGTACGACTAGCCATGGGTAAAGATTGAGCGAGAGGAGCATCACTAATAAAAGCTGCCAACAATTCATCGTCACTTAACTCATTGGCCATATCAACTCTTGGATAAATTTCACCAAAAGTTCTGACTAAACTAGCACTATTAAAGATTTTCCTTAACACTTCTTGAGATGATAAATACTCAAGTAATTTCCAGGTTGCCTCTTGTTTGCTACTGTTTTTATTAACACCTTCAACCCAAAAATTGGCCCAAGTGATACTCTCATCACTAGACAATTGAGGTACTGGAGCAACAGCAAAATCCAATTCTGGATTGATTTCTTTAATTTCTAAAGCTCTCCAAGAAGGAGCAAAAATCATAGCTACTTCTCCTCTAGCAAACGCCGTGGTCGAATTAGGTAGATTATTTGACCACACTTTGTCTTGTTTCACAAAATTGGTATAAAAAGTCAAAGCATCTTCGACATTTTGTGTATTTGGATCAGTAGGATCTCCCCCATTTTGCAAAATTAACAAAGTTAAAATATCGGAAAAATGATCAACATTGCTAGCGTTACCAATCGCTAAACCCGCTTGAGTAATGTTATCATCGCGACGAGTACTAACATTTGCAGGCACAGTTAATTGGTTAGCCACTCCACGTAATTCTGACCAGGTCGTCGGCACAGTTAAATTAGCATTCGCTAAAATTTCTTTATTATAAAAAAGAGCTAAACCCTCATACATCAAGGGTATACCAACAATGCCTCCGTTCACTTGAAGAGTTTGATAAGTCACTGGATAAAAAGTTTGTTGATATTCAGCACTAGTCATGATGCTAGTGGGCATTATGGCCAATTGATCAGATAGCATTGGTACCCAAGTCATGTGATAACGGAATACATCTGGACCACTGCCAGAAATCAAAGCTTGTTCTAAACGTTCTCGATAATCTCGATGCGATTGTTTACGATAATCAACCCGAATACCTTCTTTGGCCTCAAATGCTTGAAACACTTCACTCAAAATTGCTTCATCCTCCCATAGCCCCCAATAAGTAATATCAATAATTTCAGTGGGTTGGGTAGTTGCTGCATTCTCACCAGAAGTAGAACTGGTTGATTTTTTATCAACAAAAAATGTTTTAAAAATGATAAAAACTAATAAGCCCACTGTTAAGAGAATAAGTAGAATCAAGATGGGTTTAGGCAAAGACAATTTCGCTTTTTTGGCGACTGGTGGTTTAACTGGCGCTGGAGGTTCTCGATCAGATGCTGGGTTAGCAGTTGAAACACTCGTTGGTTTGGTCAGTTCAGGTTCTGCTGAAGAAATATTGGCATCAGTACTTAATTGGGGAGTGGCTGGAGTAATAACTGGCTTGGCATTTGATTGAATTTCATTAGGAACGTAAGGTTGAGGCATTTTTATTCTTTTTTCTCCGGCTTCTAAACCCTGAGGCATAGCCAATTTTTGTGGTAGCGGACTGCTGTCAGCATTTGCATTATCAGTGGCGGAAATAGTTGCAGATTCATTTGTGGCAGCGGGATCAGTTAAAGATCTATTGGGAGTTAAAGTCGGTTTAACTGGGGGTCGGCCGGCCGGATTTTCTCTGGAGGAAACTCCTGGCGTTGTTTGAGAAAAAATATTAGTAGCTTTGGAAGAAACATCTGTTTTAGATGAACTTACTGTTTTGGTCTGATCATCACTTTGACCAGGAATCTGTGGTTGAGGTATGTTTTGACTTGGCATAGAAATCTAAAAGCACTACAATAAATAGTTGTAATTGCTAATACTCTATTATGGATAAAATTTTACAAGCAATCAAGACGAGCTTTTATCTTTTAAAAAAAAATTTCTATCTATTATTATTAGGTTTACTTTTGGCGTGTGGAGTAATAATTTTAGGCAAAATCTACATTAATCATTATCAAACCCGCTTTTATCCAGGAACATACATTGATCAAGTCAAAGTGGCTGGTCTAAATTTAGTTGAAGCAGAAAATAAACTAGCTAGTAATTGGTCAACAGCTAGTAGTCAATTGCCATTGCAAATTATTTATGATCCAAATTCTCCTGAAGAGACAAGTATTAAACTAACCTTGCAAGATAATTTTACTCAAACACTTGAACAAGCTATGAATTTTGCTAAAGACGAAAAATTTTTAAAAACGCTAGCAACAATTTGGCAAAAAAAAGAATTTTACACTCAAGCTGCAATTGATGAAGAAGAAGTGTTGATAGCGCTGGCCGAATTGGCCGCACGCCTGGATCTCGGCAAGCAGCCGGCCAGCGCCACCCTCACTTACTCTGGCAGTCCCCAATCACTAATCACTGATCCAGGGTCAACTGGACGTCAATTGCTCATAGATGATAGTTACAATAAAATTAAAAAAATTTTACAAACCCCTTGGTTGGAATTAAACCCCACAGATTTGTTAGTTGAAGCTGTGATTGCTTCAACCAGTGCTCAACTTAATCAGGAACAAATTACTGACGCTTATACGCGATCACAAAGCATAGTTGGTCAAAAATTAGTTTTTACAGGCGAATACCAAAGAGCCGAATTTAATGATCAAGAATTAATTAGTGTTTTAGCTTTTCCTGATGGAATCAATGAAAAATTGTTTGATGAAGAAAAGTTAATTAAACTAATTGAGGACAAAACAGCCCACATTAATCGTCCTGCCCAAAATGCTAGTTTTCAATTTCATCGTGATGAAAATAAGCAAATTATTGTTGATCAATTTATTCCCGACCTCAAAGGTTTGAAAGTTAATAAATCAAGTTTACAAAACAAAATCATTGATGGCTTGTTGGCCTTAACTAATGGTCAAAATTTATCAGACCTGCAAAGCACTGATCCAAACTTTTTTAATTTAGATATGCAAAGCCAAGATGCAGCAATCACTCTGGCTCAAACTAACGATTTTGGTATTAATGAATTAATAGGTTTTGGAGAAAGTTGGTATTTTGGTTCGATTACTACTCGAATTTACAACGTTGATCTCACTAATCAGATTTTGAATTGGACAATCATCGCTCCAGGTGAAGAATTTTCCTTTAATCAAGCATTGGGTGATGTAAGTACTAGCGTCGGTTATCGAGAAGCCTACATCATTAAAGACGGCGCCACTCAATTGGCCGCTGGCGGTGGGGTTTGTCAAACTAGTAGTACTTTATTTAGAGCACTGCTAAATGCCGGATTAAAAATTACCAAACGACTACCCCATTCTTATCGAGTCAGTTATTACGAAATTAATAATGAACCAGGTTTTGATGCCACCGTGTATGCTGGCAATGTAGACTTACGCTTTATCAACGACACGCCTGGTCATTTGTTATTAGAGTTTGAAAATGATTCGCAGGCCCTTTATATGACGGTCAAAATTTATGGCACCGATGATGGGCGTTCAACTGAAATAATTAACTATAAAAATTGGGGTTATCAGGCAGCACCCGAACCAGTGTATATTCCTGATCCTAATTTGCCAGCAGGTACCTTGAAGCAAATTGATTGGGCTAGTTCTGGCATTAAAGCTGAGTTTAGCAATGTGATTAAAGACAAATTTGGAGAAATTATTCGTGAAGATTACTATTACAGTAACTATCGACCCTGGAGTGCTAAATATTTGCAGGGAATTTGATCGAAATTATCTGTGTTCAGCTTTAAACAAAGCACCAACAATTTGTATGTTGGCTGGTGCTCGTAAATTAAATACTTTTTTAAAATCAGCCCCAGAAAAACTTTGTGTGCCAGCATCTCCACTAATTATTATTTTTGTTGTAACACCATTAGAAAAATCTGCTTCAACATTAATTGAACTTACTGTGTTAAAAAGACTAATATTACGACTAGAAAGTTCACTTTTCACTCTTTCTTCATTCCAAACTTCTCCACCATAAGGATGGGGCTTGTCTGTTTGATATAAGTAATCACCCAAAGATTGATCGGCTCGAGCCAATAAGGCACTGTTAACAATATCAGCAACTTCAGATGGTTTCAACCAAGCAGAATTAGCATATTGAGAGCGCCAACCCTGAGCACTATAAAAACAAGGTGAATCTTTATCATAAGCTCGCTCATTTAAATCTGAAAAACTATTGACATCACCACTTGTATCCCGAAGTCTCTTAGTAAAAGAAGTTGTAGTTGACCAAACATCTTCTGAATTAAAAGTGTAGCCTCCAGCTGTGGATGCATACCAAGCTTTTATAACTTGTCCATCAGCAATCATTACTTTACCAGCGGTTTCTTTTACCGCACTTTCCCAATTGCCCCCCTTAGGTTCGATCTTAAATACTTGACAATATTGATTGGCGCAAATTGATTTGTTGCCATTATCAGTTACAGCCAAAACATATGATCGAGCAGCAATCGCCTGAGCTTTTAATGCATCTAAAGGCCAACTTTCAGGAACTTCATAAATACGATTGATATATTCTTCTAAATTACCACTCCAAATTACATTACCATTATTTATAGAATTACTATCGTTAACCCTAATAGTGATATCAGCTTTATTTACATATTCATTAAAATTAAAATAAGCTCTCAATATTTGATCATAATTTTGTCCTGATTGAGCTCTACCATATGCTCCATACTGATTTAAACCTACTCTATGGGGTATACCATATGTAAAGAAAGCAAAACCGCTTCCAAATCCTGGGTCAGTCTTTCTATCATCAACACAATATAAAGGACCAGCACCAAGAGATGTTGGTAAATTTAAACTAGCCTGTCTTTGATTTAAAATAACTTGTTGCTGTTCTATTAATTCCGCTATTTTTGATCCCAAGGTTTGTTGATAATCTTTTGCTTTCTCAATTTCACCCTTAAAAAAATCTGCCTGCTCATCTAATTGAATCTGCAGCGCTGCTAAATGGACCTGTGTTTCTTCCAATTCTCGCTTGTCATCAGCCAATTGTTTTAACTCTCCAGAAATTGGGCGAATTAAACGATCATCTTGAACCTTGGCTGAATCTTGATATGCTAAGTTTTTGCTCAATACTGTGGCATTGCCACTAGCAAAAATCAACGTCAAAGGATTAAAACTACGCATGCGCCGATAGCTCTCAGCGATCCGATTAGCAAAAAGTTGATAATGATAAGCCAAATCTTCCTCTCTTTGCTCAATATTAACAGCTAACTGCGCTGCTTGTTGATTGGCATTATTAATACCGGCTTGAGCTGATCGAATCCGAGATTCTAGATTAGCCACTTCTGTCTCCAGCGGCGTGGTCGCATCTTCGGAAAGTTTTTTTAAATTGGCTAATTCATCAATTTCTCTTTGGATTTGATCGACTTCATCTTCAGCTCTAACCAACTGGAGCTGATTAGTAAAATCTAGTAAAACAAATAGTAAAATAATTAACCCTAGTGCAAAAAACAGTGGCGATAAAAATCGTTTTAACACTCTCCCATTGTAACAAATTTTTCTATTGCTTTTACGATTAAGATTTTTGAGGTAAAATGAAATTTGTGAAAAGAAAGAAATCTGAGTTAATTTTATTTTTTATAATTGTTTTTTCTAGTTTCCTTCTTTTAAGACCACAAAAAATTAGTGCTAACACTGTGACATGTGGTGAAAGATTACCCGTGGGAGCTACTTGTAGTTGCGGTCATGAAGAATTTTGCAATGCTGGTAATTATTTTGCTTGGACTTGTTGTGGCTGGTGTGGCTCAGAACTCTATGAATGTTGGGCCCAAGAGGAAGAACCTGATCCTGAAGAGGATAGTAAATATGAACTTTGCTCAATGCAAATTGATAAAGCAACAAATACTCAAGCTTGGGTTAACTGTACAATTTGTATGGAAGATGGAGGCATTTGGACAGCTGTTGGTTGTATACCCCAAACTCCAGAGGCTATTGTTAAAACTTTGATCGAAATTGGTCTGATTATATCTGGAGCAATTGTTTTAATTATGATTTTAGCGGGAGCGTTCATGCTTTCAACTTCTCAAGGTGATCCAAAAAAAACTCAGGACGCTAAAGAATTAATTAGTTCTGCCATCATTGGCCTTTTGTTCATAATTTTTTCCATAACAATTTTACAATTTGTTGGCGTATCAATTCTAAGAATACCAGGATTTGGAGAATAAGAAAAAATGAAAAAAAGAATATTTACAACAATCGCTCTTATTTTAACGGCATTCTTTCTAACAAATACCAATTTACTTAAAAAAGTTCATGCTCAACCCCTACCAACACCAGTAGTTGTTAGTTGTGGAAACATATACACTGATGTATTCGATGCATTAGGTAATTCAATTATTATTCACGCATGTACGTGTGAAGAATTTAGTGAAATTAACAGAAGTGGCACTGGCCTTGAAATAACTTATTGTTGTGGCTGGTGGCACGCTGGAAACTGTAATGCCACAAAACCAACCGGGCCAATTGTTACTACCCCCACACCAACAGTTCCAGGATCAATTATTGTTCCACCCGTAGATGAAGATTTACTAAACAGTTTAAATCCTTTGAAAAATTATTCCACCAAAGCTGATCAACTTTCTACACCAGGCGGCATTATTTCAGAGGTTCTTACCTACTCCTTTCCCATTGCGGGAGTAATTTTATTTGTCATGTTGATAATGGCCGGTTTAAAAATGTTAACTGGAGCAAGCAATTCCTCAAGTATGGAAGAGGGTAAAAAGATGATTAGTACCGCCATCGTTGGTTTTATTATTCTTTTTGCTGCCTACTGGATTGCTCAATTAATTGAAATCATCTTTGGTATTAGAATTTTGGGCATTAGACAACTAAACTAGCTCACCATTTCAACTTCTAGTATAATTTAAGCTGTGTTAAAAACTGCCAAGTTGTTTTTTATTTGTTTAGCCGTTTTTTTTCTACCCTTTTTTATCAAAACTAATAAGGATGTTTTTGCTCAGACAGCCACTCAAACTGCTACTTTTGATTTAAATCCAGAGCAAAAAGACCCCGCCACATATAACATTTTACCGCTAGTATTAAATCCCAATGCTGGAAACAGTACTTATGAAACTTTGTTAACAAACATGCTTATGGATCAGGGCTATGAAGCGCATTGTGCGCAAAAAGAGTGGTTGATTGATGCACAGGCTTGGGGGGATATCGTTGATTATTTTGCAGAATTTCCCAATAGTTCAGTCGATTTTTCTGGCACTAGCCCACAATATGTCAATTTTGAAAATGCTCGTATACCTTTGTTGCGAGGCATGGAAGCAAGCGAGCTAACTGATAAAAATGATTCTTTTGAGGGGATGTTTGGTGCAAATTTACATGAAGTATTTACTGAACTAGATTACGAAAATGCTACAGGTGTAACTGGTCGCCTGTTAAGCTCTTATTGGCAATGTTTTTATAAAAAAAACAATTTAGATGCAATTGCTGAATTGTGCAATAATTTTTTTATTGATTGTTTCCTAAATAAAGAAGTAGAAATTCAAGCTAATCCCACTCTCAATATTCCCGCCGCTAATCTAGATTATATGGGAATTAAAGAGCGCTTAGACAACATGCATCCCGAATTATCTAGTGGCAATAAAGAAGAAAAAATTGAAAAAAATTCGGCAATTTGCATTGACTTATATCCAAAGGAAGATTCTACGGTAGATGCTGATCCAGCCATTGCCTTAAATCGAGCGGCCATAGAAAAAGTTAATTTTGATCTGGATAACTTATACCGCTTAGCTTTTTTAGTATTAGTGCCTAGACAAAGCACTGCAAATAATAAATTGGGTTTTGTGCAAAGCAATGGAGGTTTAAGCGGACAAGATGCTCCTATTGTTATTGCTTTTAAAATTCCAGAATTTGCCACTAATAAATCTCAGTTTTTAGACAACATTGATAGTGCAGAATTGACTAAGCTTGTTTTGCAAGGACAAGAAGAAAATATTCTTGATTTTGAAGAACAAAATTCAAAAAGAACAGAATTAAATCAAGCGGCTGCTCGAGCAGATTCTTTACCAGAAGAAAATAAAATTATTCAATGTGCTGGAATGTCTCAGTGCCAGCGCACTGACAGCAATGTCCTAACTAATGTCTTGGTAGATATTATTAATGGTACCGAACCAACTTGTCAGACCGAGTCGATTAGCATTATAGAACTAGAAGATCCCAATAGTGAATTAACGATTGAAGATGTAGTTAATACTAATGATTTAAATTTTGAAAAAGCTGGAGATCTATTTACTCCAGCAGTCAAATATTTTGACGATACAGCGCGCAATCCTTATAAAAATAATCCATTAAATAATGAATTGTTAGACCAATTAGATAGCAAAGCAGAAAGTAATTTTTCTTGGAATATTGCTGTTGATAGTCCTGGGCTGACACTTAGTGATGAAGAAAAAGTCAGCGTCAGAGCTTATTTGGTATTACCTATGGGTGAAACCGTAAAAGACGTCAATAAAGCTTTTAGTATTTTTTGGAATCGCGATGCCCTATTTGAACTGATAAAAAGCAATGTGTTGGTGGATATGGATGGCAAAACCGGAGCCATCCCCAAATATTACACTATCAAAAATAGTAATGTTAATTTTACCGACAGTGATAGCTATAGTTGGCAAACCAACTGTCGCTTAGTTCCCGACCCCAGTGGAGAAACAGATATTTATGGTAATCCAATTTATATTGAAGTCTGTGACGAAAAATCTTTTGGGGTAACTGTCTCTGGGAAACCTGACAATTCTTTGCTTTTTCCAGATTTTAGCTTAGGTTGGTTTATTAAAAAAATCCAAACGACTATTCGCAGCACCGCTGATGACGCTTATAAATATGTAGCTTCTTGTGAACGTGTCGAAGATTTATTTTTAGGTCGGTGTAGCGGTCGACTCCCAGGAGAATTAGAGGCTACTTGCGAGGGTGTTGCTTTCTCTAAAGTTGAGGGTCTTCCAGAATATGCTACCATACCTGATTTTGCCAAAGAAAATTTTGAAACATATGTAGCACCTCAAGTTACTCAAGAATTAATTGATGTTTATGGTCAAGTTGAAGCTGATACCGGAATTCCCTGCGAAATTGTTGCTGGTATTCATTGGATGGAAGGAGGTATGAATCCAGATCAATCTTTACTTGATGGGGGTCCACTCCGCGGAACACTATTGGAAGATGCTACTATCGCCATGGAACACCTTAAAGACAAAATGGGCATGAGTGATGTCGCCCCAGATCAAATTCAGCTTAATTATGAAACTTTACTAATGGGTCTTGCTCGATACAATGGTCCTGGTAATGCTAATTGCACCTCCAATTATCTAGGCGAAGAAAGACCTACTCGGTGGCGATCGGCTGGCTATTGTCCAGTGGATATGGAGGGCGATGACCATATTTATCCGGTCAACTGGATAGATGACAAACATCAAGAAATGGATTTAATCTTTTGCATGGACACAGTTGAATTTACTTGCAATCGTACTGCAACGCAAAGTGATTATGATGCCATTTATGATCGTTACACAGAAGTTATGGGTCGCGCACCTACGACTGATTTCATGGAAAAAGCTACTACGGTGTGTTTTATGGGCGGCGGTACTGTCTGTAGTCCTGAAGCCACTAATAACAACACTAGCAAATATCCACTTTTTGAAAGATTGGGAGTGTTAACCACGGCCCTGATTATGAATCATAGTCAGTAGTTATTGGGCGCTAAGGTTTATTTTTTATTTTTTTTAGGGGTAGATTTCTTTACAATAGGGTTGGGTTGTTTTTTGGCTGGAAGTTTTTTGTCAGTATTTGTGGACGCTTTTGGCAAAGAATGAAAATCAAAACGTTGCGCTTCTAATTTTAATAATTCAGCTATCGCCAAGAAACTGTCAGCTGTCATTTGAGGACTGGTAAATTCTTTAGTTTTGTAACTAATACTGTTTAATAATAAAGTAGCTAATTGCTTAATATGATTTAAAGATTTCAATTCTATATTGAACAAATTGCCTAAACTTTTTAATAAATAAAAAACTGCTTCTCCATAACCACTACTACCACTGATGTCTAAATTCAGCGTGCCAAAATCTGGTAAAAAAGTGTTAATCGTTATCAAGGGTGTATCTTGATAAAGGTCTTGATAGTTGACATATAAATCCTTTAAATCTGCCAAATCATTAACACCCACTAAAATTAGTAGATCTGCGCTTGAACCAATATACTTAAAATCAACTTCTTGATAGTCAAGTGGTTTACTGCCCTTTTTTGGTTTAATAGTTAAATAAAAACGTTGATCATTGTCAGCAATATGATAAGAAACTTTATTAACTTGCTCTTCTTGATAAGGAAAGCTTATTAATAAATTCTCTCGACCCAAATCCTGCTGGCAAATGTTTAATAATTTTTGTTCTTTTAAATAACTTTTAATTTGAGGCCAATTATTTAACATTGTGTCTAGTTTTTTAGGACAAAAGATAGCCAATTCTTGCACTTTTAATTTGGCTTTATTATTTATGGGCACTTCTTTGCAAAACAAATAACTAGCCAAAATAGCTAGTAATAAATCCAATTGCTGAGAATTAGCAAATAAGAAAAACAAGCTTCGGCTTGACGACAAAAACTCTGCTAAACGAGACACCTGGTTCTGATCGATCACTTTTGATATTTTTAAATACTTTATGATCGCTTGTCAAGCGGTAAAATAAAACTTCACTTTACACAAGAGATAAGAATCAATTAAAATAAGTCCAGTATGAGAAAAAATATTTCTCGTTTGTTTATTTTTGTTCTAACCTTTTTGTTGGCTTGGTCTGTCACAATTAAACCTGCTCAAGCTAGCATTTGGGATTGGATAAAAGCTCAATTTCAATCACAAGAGGCTAGCGAGAACATGAAAACTAGCTTGACTCAAGAAGGTGTCAGCGGTGAAAAACATGTGACTGAGACAACCTCAAACTTGATGAATGTCATTAATTTACATGTTTTAGGCTCTCCAACTGATGAAGATACTTCAACCACAAATGGTATGTTGCGCGAAAGTGTTGGACCTGGTTTAATTAGCGTAGTCAATAGTGGCATTGTTGCCATGTATGATCCGCCTGCCAGTTCAACAACATACGTAGCCGATTTGTTACAAAATGCAAAAATCATACCCCAGGCTCAAGCGCAAGGACTCGGTTTTGCTTCATTAGACCCAATTTTAGATGCTTGGAAAAATTTTAGAAATGTCGCTTATTTGTTTTTCGTTGTCATTTTTTTGGTAATTGGTTTTATGATCATGTTTCGCGCCAAAATTGGTCAAGCCGCCATTACGGTTCAACAGGCTATACCTAGCATCATTGTTGCCCTGTTAGCAGTCACTTTTTCTTATGCAATCGCAGGATTATTAATTGACCTCATGTACGTCGTCATGTATGGGTTAATAACCTTATTTGGCAACGAAAGCCACGATCTAATTTCAGGCAATATATTTACATTAGTAGGCGCTATGTTTGACAAATTTGGATCGACAGTCATGGATGCTATGGAGAATTTAATGCAGGGTTTGTTGGGACAAGGGGTAGTAACAGCAGCTTTAAGTTGGCTGTCATCTTTATCTGCTATTATGATTATTGGTTTGGCAATATTAATTAGTGTCTTTAAAATTTTCCTTGAATTATTAAAATCCTATATTTCAATTATTTTACAGGTCGTTTTTGCACCAATCATCCTAATGGTAGGCGCCATTCCTGGAAAAAATACATTTATGTCGTGGGTTAAGAATTTAACAGGTAATTTATTAATTTGGCCTCTTACACTCATCTGCCTTTTAGTCAACAGAATGTTAACATCTTCAGGATATAGTTTTAATGATTCTAACGTCGGTGGATTCATGCCTCCTTATTTATTAGGATCTGGTCAAGGAGCAGCTTTTCCAGCTTTAGTTGGAATTGGCATACTACTAGTTATTCCAGAAATTATGAAAGAAGCAAAAAAGAAACTAGGAGTTGAAGAAGGAATTATGGGAAGTTTGGCGGGGGCTGCCTTGAAACAAATTCAAGGAGCTACACCAATTGGATCTAAGGCCATAGGTACTGTCGGCGGAAGTGCAGGAGGTGCTCTTTGGGGAATTGGAAAGGGTGTTTTGGAAACCCGCAATCAAGACTTATCTCTTGGAGATCGGCTTGGAAGAATTGGTTCCCAAGCACTACATTATACTGGTGAAGGAATGTCTAAAGGAAGTAAGGTTGGCGGAGCAGTAAGTCAAGCTTTGGGAGGTAAAAGTACAGGAGTAATTCAACATGTAGAAAAAGGTGTTGATAAGGCTACTAATTTCTTTGGCGAAGAAGAAAAACTTAAGAGAATCACTGAGGGCTCAAAACGAGAAAAAAATTGGAATGAAAAAAGACAAAATGCCGAAGCACAAAAGAGGAAAAGAGAATATGAAGAGGCCAGATTGAGAGAGGGACACTACGGTCAAGAAGTTACTATTAAAGACGAGCAGACTTAGTTAGCAAAATATATTCAACAAGCCCTTGGTTTCATTATTTTTTCGGTCTATAATTGATTAAATTAAATCGACTTCTGGATGTCTGGGTCAAGATACGAAGATTTCCACCCTGAAGATACATTGACTGGACATTCAGGTGGTTTATCGAGTTCTTGCTGTCTCTTCAAGTAACCTAAGTCTTCCAGGTCAGGATTGTTTTTAATTCTCCAAGCATTAAAACCAACCATCTCTCTTTCAGAATAAATCCAAGGTCTTTTAATATAAGGATTCTCAAGAAATTTAATGAAACTGTCTTTATAACCAGTAGCCAGAGATGTATTAATTGTAACTTGATTAATCATCGTCTTAATTGCAACGTCATAGAGTTGAGCATAATCCAAACTTCGTCCAGGCAGAGATCCAACCTTTTGACCCAAATATGTTTCTCTTCCAGGAACAGCATTTAATATTCCCCAAAAATAAAATCTGACTGCCGCATCAAGTAGTTGATGAGCATAAAAATATTTATTGTCAGACTTATACTGACCAATATAAGAGCCCGCTTTTGCAATTTCAGAAGAAATATTTTTTACCAAAACCTGAATTTTTTCTCTCATTTGTGTTGGATCGCCACTGAGAGTTAGTGAGGCAAAAACACTATTAGCTGTTTCAATGATTTTTAGAAAAGCATTTTTTGATTTCTGATAGTCGTCAGGCAAAAGAGCTTTTTCGGTTTGATTCGTCATGTCATCAACGGCTGGGAAATCGCTATCCCAATGTTCTGGTTCGTATTTTTTGAAATTAAGTTTTTCCCAATTAGGATTTCTCCACAACATGTAATTATGAATTTCTTCCATCATCAAGATAACTTTTTGATTTTGCAAAGCGTCACCCCCAGCAGAAACATCCCACTTTTTGTATAATGGATTTTTTCTTGAAAGATTATCTGATAAAGCTCGATCAGTACTTCCTTGGACCAGCGTTTCGATATTTCTTAAATCAATCCAAGCTAAAGTAGCAGCGTGCATTTCTCTTGCCGAATTTTTTCCAACATTATAAAGTATGGCCGAAAGCAAACCAGTTGGTCGACCCTTTTCTCCATCAGAAAATTTAAATGCTCCTTTATGTCTTCCCAAATGCCAGAGACCTGCTTTGGAACCCAAATCATCTCTAGTTGTCTTTAATTTAGCTATAAAACAGATAAGTTGCTTGGCTTCCTCAGGAAACTTCTCTAGTTCGTCTTTTATTCCCAATGAAAATGGTGTTACTCTGTCAACATTTTCTTCATCAACAACTTCAATTTCATTAATGCTTGGCAGATATTCTTCAAAGAATTTTTTTGAAGTCTCCGCGGTAAAACCCATGTTTCGAGAAAAGTCACTATTTGTTGGGGTTTTTTCCCGATCACCTTTTGGGCTTTTCTTCATTTCCTGATAAGCAGCAAAAACCATTTTTTGAATAATTCCCATGTCTGAACTAAATTTTTTCCTATCTAATTCTTTGGAATTAATCAATGGATTCTTATTAAATTTAATATTAAAAACCATGGCTCCGTCTAGCGCAAGCGTTTGTATAAGCGACTCATGTTTTGCTGTTAAATTGTTGTTGTTTAGCGAACGAATACTTAAGACTCCATAGTCTATCAGGTAAAAAGTTGGTTCAATTAAATTGCTAAAGTCAATAAATCGTTGTTCCCCAATCTCTACATCCTCACCCTTTTCTAAAGCCAAATTAATAAAATCATTTTTCATCAATGCAACTTTTTCTTTAATTACCTTAAACAAAACAAATCTTATTTCATCTCCCTTAACAATGCTTTCAGTTTGCCATTCAATAAACAAATCTATTAGACTTCTCTTTCTCAATTCTTCTAATTGTGAAAATTGTTCAATTTCTTTTTTTTGAGTAGACATTTTAGAAAGACTTGACGGAGCTTGTTCTTCAATCAACTCATCTTTTTTGCCCCACTCATAATCGCTCCCTCGCACTAGCTCACCAATTTTACTTATGTAAAGATTTATAGCAGCTTGTTCTTCTTTAGAAACTGGTTGATAGGCTGAGCTCAATTCTCTAGACGCTTTTACTAATTTTATTGCTTCTTTAAACTCAAGATCTTCCTCAACAAGTTTTTTAATTTCCTGCAAATTATTTTTCAACTGAGCCAAAACATTTGAAGGCTCTTCATCTTTTGCTCCACCCCCACCCTCCGATTTATCATCTGGCGCCCTAAAAAAACCTTTTCTTTCTGGAAAACCATCAAAGTTTGTACTCATAAAATAAATTATACTATTTTTGTCTTTTTTTGCCTAGTCAGTCATTAATTTTCTGTCTATAATGAAAACATGACTAATCAGGGCAATATTGACAATTTTCGCCTCGACCTGAAAAGGTTGGCTAGTCTAAATAATCTACAGCTTGATGAGCTCAAAGAAATTATTGAGTTTTGTGCTAATTTCTTTGGCCAGAATTTGCCCCAAAAATTTGGTAAAGCTTTCAATTCGCCTTTTTTAATTCAAGGTTTCTCTGGCAAAACTTTTAAACTGGCTAGAGGCAACAAAATTGAGAGTCAAGAGAAAATCATTGCTGATTTAAATCAAGATCAAGCGGTTGAGCAAAGTCAAAAAGAGAAAATAATTGACGAACTAAAAAAGCAGCAAAATAAAATTTTACAAGAAAACTTGTTTTTGAGCGACTTCGTGGCTTTTTTAGAACAAAGCAGTCTCCAATTAGCTAAATTTCTTGATCAAGATCATAAACAAGCTTTAGCCAAACTTGGTAGTGATTTTTTTAATCATATCGGCTTAGCCGCCAAAGTCAGTTCATCACAAATCCTGCTTAAAGAATTACAAAAACTTGAAGACAGTCCAGCTATTTGGCAAAAAGTTAATAGCGATTTAGCCCAACCCATGCTTACCATTATTGAATCGCAACAAACGCAATTTGCCAAGAAACAAGAAACAACAGATCAACAAAAAAGTACAACGAGCGCTACAACAGATATTCAAGGACAAAAGAAAAAATCATCTGGTTCATCGGCCGCCAAAATAGCAGATGATCAAGATTCGGGTACTGAAGAAGAACCAACTATAGACGAAATCAAGCAAACTCTTCCCGAAGATTTCTCCAAAGAGTTTAATCTCGCTCGTCTCGACGATCACTCAAAGCTTTACATTCGCTCCCTAGCTATTATCGCTGTCAACCAATCTTTACAAATACAATTTGCTAATTTAAGTAAAGAACAGTTAGCTGACCTAGGTTTTGCTGGAGTTCCCAATTTTGATCAACTAAGTTTAGAAAGCAGACAACAGCTCCTGAGTATTACTTTTAGTAAGATTGAAAGTTTGCTGGCCAGTGGCAAATATGATTTAAAAGAACTAATTAGCACTCCATCCTTGCGTATTAGTTTTGCCAAAGATACTGCCCTGAAAGTCATGACCGATATTCGCGGCGGAGAAATTTTTGCTCAAGAACTTGGTCAACTAACTAGCAGTGGGCAAAATCAGCCAAAAATTAAACAGCAACTAGTGAAAGATCAAGAACAGAGCTTAATCCAAGATCAATTACAAGATTTATCCAGTCAAAAAGCTGAAGCTTTTTTTGCCAAGCTTGATTCTCAACCAACACTTCAAGGCGAGTTTGTCACTAACATTACTCGAAGTTTTACTAGAGTTACTAAAAATAATTTCCTCAACGAATGGCAAAAAATTGTCGTTGATGATAAAAATGCTCGAGAAAAATCTTTTCTAGCACGAGAAAATATTTTACCGGTGATTGATGTTTTTATTCAGCAAAATTATCCCGTCAGTTATATCGAAAATTTTGATTGGCAACGTTTTCAAACGCATTTTGGCAAAGAAATCATCAATCAAGAAACATATTTAGCCAATGAACAACTGATCAAAAATTTATTAATTAGTTACTGGAAAACCCAGCGTGCCGAATGGAGTTACACTATCCACCAGGGTATTGATAATGAATTATACGCTACAGAAGATCTAGAAAATCTATGGCAAGATCTTGACAACGTAAAAGATAAACAAGCTCAACAAAGACGAGCAGTTTATTTACGACAACTACAACAACAAGCTCGTTTTAATTTAATTAATGCTGAAGCTGTTACCAACGTGTTCGCAGGTTCTACTCGAGATAAGATTAATTTTGATGGTTTTCAGCAAGAACAAATAGACCATCTCAATCAACTAAACGCAGTTTATCAACAAAGTTTTTTAAATATTGTTAATGAGGGCGGACCAACAACTCAACAACTGACACTCAGTTATTATTTTCCTGAAGAAGAATACGTTCTTGACAATGTCTTGTTACAAACAACTAGCTTTCCACAATTTTCTGCATATGATCTGGGCGCACTCAACTACAATCAAGCTTTCGGACCAAATGAAGCTGGCAAATATCCCCTACTCAGAACCTTAAATAACGAAGGGGGCATTGAAAATCAAATTCAAGATGGTCTTGGCGCAGTTAAAAATATTTCTGGTAAAGCTATTGATTTTTTAGGACAAAAAGCCATTCGCGCTGGACTCGATTATGCAACTGGTGGGGCTTTTGAAACTCTTCCTGAGCCAATCAAGCAAATGATTGAACAAATTGCTTGGGGAGAAATTAAAAAAAGACTAGAACCAATTTTGAAAATTTTACTGGCCTTAGCGACTGGAGCATTGATGGCTTTATTGGCTTTAATATCCAAAATTGTTTCATTCTTTGGCTTGGGAGGAGGTGTCAGAGAAACTTCTCCGATTATAGCAAAAAAAACTATCTGGAGCGAAATTGCGGACGCCACTCAATCAATTGTTAATCCCAGAAGCACCGCAGCTGTTGCCGACAATCAATTAGCAAATAGGGCAACAATTACAGACAGTCAAAGCGTGGCTGTAAGCCCAACTCGATTACCCAACACTTCAATTGGTTCAACTGTTTCTCAAGTCAGTCACGGTGTCATGACTACAGCTACCCAGGCAGTGATTACCGCTTTTAGCCTGGCAGCTGGTGGGATGTTGATTTATCAAACAGTGTTAAATAGCGCTTTTTTAACTCAATTTCCTACCGGCGGAAGCAGGGGGGGTGGCACCGCTGTGTTCTGTGATGATGTTGTTGTGGGCAATCTCACCTATTACAGTCAAAAAGACTACAATAACGTTACTATTTGTGGTGGTCAATGTACTTTTGGTTCTTCTGCATGTGGACCAGTCGCTATTGCCATGATTCTTAATGAAGATCCAATTACTATGTCAACTCGAGAAGGTTTTTTGGTTCCTGGAGGTTGTGGAGCAACTAGCTGTGCTGGCACAGCTCTCGACCCTCTAATTAATACTTTAAATAATAATGGAGTGAATACCGTTGCAGTACCAACACCTAGTGGCAGTCCAGGACAAATTACTGATGAAATTAGCAATTATCTAGCGGAAGGCAATTTAATATTAGCATTAACCCACACTAGGGGTTTTGGGCATTATTATGTGATTACTTGCGTTGAATCTCCTGGATATGTCACAGCCTATGACCCATGGTGGGGTCAGAATGTGGTTCATCGGGTAGTCTCTAGCTCAGCTGAAGGATTAATATCAGGAACCGACAACACTTATATTAGAAACATGTATTTAGTACAAAATTAAGATGAAAAAAAACAAGAAGAAACTTTTATTTATTATTTGTATACTAATACTAATTTTATTAGTGCTGTTATTTGCTAGACAAAAAGCAGAAAAGGACACCGTGCCCAACTTACCTCCCACTCCAGAACCAGAAGAACCAGTGTTAAGAGATGCTTTCCCCATAGATGAACCCGTAATGAGTGAAAATGCTGAAGAAGAACTCCGCCAAGTTACTGAATTAAAAAACATATCACCAGTCACTACACCAAATTTTAGTATTGAATATTCTTACAAAACTGGTGGTTTTATAGTCAGGTCAGATTTGGGTTTAAACGCTACAGAAAATGCATTAAAAGTATGGTTAAATGAAAAAGGTTTCAGCGCTATTAAAAGTGAGCGTTTTACATATCAATCAAACAAACTGTCTTTATGACACAACACCCCATTCCTCAAGACATTACCGGCTATAAGTTTCACCTCATCGGTAGTATGACTCTCAAGCAATTTGGAGAATTAGCTGCTGGCGCCATTATTGCTTTCATTGTCTATAAAAGCAATCTCATAGGTGTAGTGAAATGGCCAATGTTTGTCTTGATTGTCATTCTAGCCGTCATGATTGCTTTTGTGCCTATTGAAGAAAGACCGCTTGATTTTTGGATCATTACTTTCTTTAAAAATCTTTGGAAACCAACCAAGTTTTTCTGGAAAAAGACTCCTAAAATTCCCGACTTTTTTAATTATAAACCCGGAGAACATCAAAACCTCAACATCACTCCAGACGTTAATTATTCGCCGGCTAGAAAAAAACGCATTCAAGAATATTTAAAAAGCATCCCCAACGACGATGAAGAACTTGATGAGTGGGATAGTCACTATAATCAAAAAGCTAATGAACTAGTCGCCAATTTTGATCAAATCAAAATTAAAGTAGAAAATATTTCTGTTCAACCTGATGGAGGCACTAATAAACCACAACTTAAAACCAGAATTAGAAAACTAAAAAATTTAGTAGAGATTCAAGAACAGCAAACTCAAAAGCCAAAATTACAGACCGCCACAATAAACAACGAACGCTTGACAACACCCTCAACTCCAGTAACAAACGAGCAAACAGTTATAGCCAAAGAAATAAATGGCCAACGAACAGAAACAGCCCAAGCTAATCAACTCATCGGCGTGGTGAGTGACCGTGATGACAAACCAGTGAACAATGCGCTCATTGAAGTTTTTGCAGCCAATCAAGATCAAGCACTACGTATTAGTAAAAGCAATGCGGCGGGAGAGTTTTACATCAAAACAGCCCTTCCCAATGGGGAGTATCAAATTAAAACCGAAGCCGAGAATTTAAATTTTGCTCCTCTTTCCATTAGGTTAACTGGTCGTTTAGTGCCAAACATTAATATTATTGCTGATTAATACCAAGACTCTTTTATTAGCAGAGAAAATCTAGTAAACTGAAATAAGACTCATGAGTGATAACACAATTAGTTCCACTACACAAGAATATCTTGACGTTTTTGATATTACCAATGATCTGGTGATTCTCAAAGATGGGGTGGTGTCAATCATTATGCAAATTGGCACCATGAACTTTAGTCTTTTAGCAGAACAAGAACAAGATGCCATTATGTATACTTATGGAGCCCTACTCAATTCTCTAAATTTTCCCATTCAAATTAACATTCAATCTAACATTAAAGATGCTAGTAGATATTTAAGATTGCTTGACAATCAAATAAAACAAAGTAAATCCAAGGCAAAATCCCAATTAATTGGAGAGTATCGAGATTTTATAGCCAATTTGATTCGTGAACGCAATGTTTTAGAAAAAAAGTTTTTTGTGATTTTACTCACCAATGCGGCAGAAATGGGTCTTTATACTGCGGAAAGTGTTTTACCAGGCAAAACTAAATTTGATATTAATAATTTTGAAAAAACAGTCTTAATTGAAAAAGCGACCACCATTTTAGACCCTCGCAGAGATCACTTAATTAGTCAATTCAATCGTATTGGGTTGTTTGCTAGACAACTAGATACTCAAGAAATTATTCAAAATTTTTATATTAATTACAATCCAGAATCAATGGAGGGGCAAGAAATAACCAATAGTGAAAGTTACACCACTCCTATGGTAAAAGCTAGTCTAACTAGTGAACAAAATTTGAATCGAGCAAACCAAGGATTATCACAGACCGTAAACGCTACCCCAAATCAAGAACAAAATCAACCGCCCATTCAAACATCTGTTCAGCAGCCCGCTCAAGCACCTGTTCAGCAGCCCATTCAAGCACCCGTTCAGCAGCCCGCTCAAGCACCCGTTCAAGCGCCTGTTCAACAACAACCAGATCAAGCCTTAAATTTTAGTGAAGAAATTACTTCTTTGCAAACAGATGCGATCAATAACGATTCACCAACTGACAAGCAAGCTAGTATCGCGAAACTTTAAATGCCATCATTAAACTTAAACCTACCATTCATTAAAAAACAGAAACCAGCCATTGATCCTGTGGCGCAGAAACAAATCGATGCAGAAACATACACTCAAGAAAAATTGAAAGATTTTTCTCGCGGTTTAGTCACTATTCAAGACATTATTGCTCCAGAAGCAATCGAAGTTGATTTCACCTATCAAAAAATTAATTCTACCTACACTAGAACTTTGTTTGTCGCTGGTTATCCTCGTAGCGTACCGGCCAACTGGCTATCACCCTTGATTAACTTCCCTACTCAAGCTAATATTTCAATGTTTGTTTTTCCATCTGACACTAGTGAGATTTTAGATAATTTAAAACGAAAAATTACTGAAATGGAGGCTGAAATTACTTCAGATGTTAGATCCGGCAAAATTAGCAATATCAACACCGAAATTAAACTTAATGATGCTCGGGTTATGCGTGAACAATTGGCTGCGGGATCAGAAAGATTTTTTCAATTTAGCCTATATGTCACTATTAAAAGTGAGAATAAAGAACAATTGGAAAAAATTACCAAAGCTATTCAGTCTACTTTAGGATCACTACTTATCGTCTCCAAAAAAACCGCTTTACAAATGGACGAGGGTTTTAAAACGACTTTACCCATGGGTGTTGATCGTTTGTTAATCACTAGAAACATGGACACCACTTCCCTAGCCACCACTTTTCCCTTTACCTCTTCTGAATTGACAATGGAAACCGGTATTGTATATGGCATCAATGAACACAACGATTCTTTAGTTATTTTTGATCGTTTTAAGATGGAAAACGCCAATATGGTAATTTTTGCTAAATCTGGAGCTGGTAAATCTTATACTGTTAAATTAGAAATTTTAAGACAACTAATGTTTGATACAGAGATTATTGTTTTAGATCCAGAACAAGAGTATGAAGAATTATGTAAAATGGTTGACGGCGAGTACGTCAATTTTACTTTTGGTTCTGAAGCAAAAATTAACCCCTTTGATCTGTCCAATCTTTATGAAGAAGGAGAAAATGAATTGGGCCAAAAAATTTTGTCTTTGCATGGATTGTTAAAAGTCATGTTGGGTGAAATGACTCCTCAACAAGAGGCCATCTTAGATCGCGCCATTATTGCCAGTTATAAAGCTAAGGGAATTACTCCCGACCCCAATACTCAAACCAACACTCCTCCATTGATGGAAGATCTTTATAAAGCCTTGGTAGGCATGGAACAAGAAGATGGCGATGATTTAGCTGCACGTCTAGAAAAATTTATTACTGGTTCTTTCCGCGGCATTTTCGATAAAGCTTCTAATGTCGATATTCGTTCGCCTTTCACTGTCTTTAGTGTCAAAGAAATGGAAGAAGAACTCAGACCAATTGCCATGTACGTAATTCTTGATTTTATCTGGACAAGAATTAAAAAAGATTTAAAAAAACGCATTTTAGTCATTGATGAAGCTTGGTACTTTATGATGCATCAAGATAGTTCAGCATTTGTTTATTCGATGGTAAAAAGAGCTCGCAAATATTATTTGGGTATTACCACTATTACTCAAGACGTTGAAGATTTTCTACGCAATGATTATGGCAGAGCTATTGTGTCCAACTCATCAATTCAGTTTTTAATGAAACAATCTACTTCCTCAATTCCACTGTTAGCACAAACTTTTTATTTATCTGAGGGAGAAAGACAGCTATTGGTTGCTTCAGATGTCGGTGAAGGCATCTTTTTTGCTGGACAAAATCATGTCGCACTACGAGTAATTGCTTCTGACAAGGAACATCAGGCCATTACCACCGATCCGGAAGAAATTTTAGCTCAAAGAAAAGAAGTAGAAATTGAACGAGAGCTGAGGCGGCACAGACTTGAACAAAATAATACCAGCCAACAGTCTGGTTTAAATAAGTCAGCTCAAGAAAAAATCGGTGATTTTGACAAACCAAATAAAATTCCTTGGCAGGGAGAAGCAGTCGATCTAAGCCAAGATGTTTTAGCCGATGCTGAGCGTCAAGCAGAACTAAGCCTCAAACAAAGCCCAGTCTTACCGCAAATCAAAAATGTTTTTGATGGTGAACAAGCACCACCAAATACTCAAACAGAAACTCTAGACAATAAACAAGCTGAAGCAACAACAAAAAAGCAGCATTTTGCTTATTCAATTGACGACTATCAAGCCTCATAAGCCAAAATTGCCCCTTGCCAAATGTGGAAAACCCTGTGTATAACTGTGCTTGCTATTTTTCTTTTGTAAATTTAATTCTGCCCCAACGCCGTAAAGGTTAATTTATGTCAGAACAAAGTTATGATGATCAAACCATAGAACAAATTTGGCAAATGGCCAAAAATGATTTAGAAACTAGCCTGAGTCCAGCCATCTTTAATACCTGGATTCTTCCCAGTCCACTCACTCAAATTAGAATTGTTGATGAACTAAAAGCCGAAGCCACCATTAATTGCATGACAGCTTTCCACGCCACCAATCTCAAATCAAATCTTTATTTGCCAATAAAAACAGCTTTGGAAAAGTATGTTAATCGACCACTCGAAATTGTTTTTGTGGTCGGCAACAATAAAAAAGATACAAAAGCTAACAACGGTTTTAGCAAAACTGATTTGCGTCTCGATCCAGCTAAAAAACAGGAACAAAAAAATCACGATCAATATAAAAAAAGCGCCGATGAGCCAGGACTACTCTCTCCCACGGTTGATGAGCTATTTTCTTACTCTAATATAAAAAATAATACGGTGGACAGGTACCTTTTAAGAGCTAAACAAATTGGTTTGAAAAGTGATTTTACTTTTAAAAATTTTGCTGTTGATCCTAGTAATCAAATGGCTCACGCAGCAGCCACTAAAGTAGCCAGCAGTCTCGGTTCTAGTTATAATCCGCTCTTTTTATATGGAGGGGTTGGCGTGGGTAAGACCCATTTAATGCACGCTATTGCTAATTACGTTTTAAAAAACGAACCAGATACTAATATTGTTTTTTGTACCGGCGAACAATTTACCAATGAGATTATTCGTTCTATTCAAAATAAAAACTCTGCTCAGTTTCGTAACAAATATCGTCGAGCAGAGTTATTATTATTAGATGATATTCAATTTATTGCTGGTAAAAAAAGTGTTCAAGAAGAATTTTTCCATACTTTTAATGCCTTAACTGCTAATAATTCTCAAGTCGTTTTAACTTCAGATTTACCACCGCACGAAATTAGTCTCTTAGAAGATCGAATTCGCTCACGCTTTGAAGCGGGTTTAATGATTGACATTCAACAACCAACCCTAGAATTACGAACAGCCATTCTATTGCTTAAAGCCCAATCAAATCACATTAACATTCCCAACCATTTAGCTCAAAGAATTGCGGCTCAAGTAGATAGCGCTCGAAGAATTGAAGGAATTATAAAAAAAATTCGGAGTGCGGTAGAATTACGGGGGGCAGAAATTAATGTAGAATTAATTGATTTAATTCTTAAAAAGGAAATTCGGCAAAACCATCAAAAAACCCTAAGAGTAAAACCTCAAGACATTATTCAAAGCGTCAGTAACCACTTTCATCTTAAACAAAGCGCTATTAAGGGAGGAAGACGCAATAAAGAGCTAGTTAGGGCTAGACATATAGCTATGTATTTGTTAAGACAAGAATTAAATAGTTCGCTGGAAGAAATTGGTCAATGGTTTAGTGGACGAGATCACACCAGCGTAATTTATGCTGTCAAAAAAATTGAGAAAGAACTTTTAGTCGATGAAGCCATTGCTCAAGATGTCTCAGCCCTAAAAATGTCTTTAGTGGCAATTTCTCGATAAAGACAAGCACATTAAAAAACTGATGGTTAGGTGTTTATTACAATTAAAATCAAAATTTTAATTAAGTTATCAAGATTTCTTAATAACTTTGTGGAAAAACCCTGAATAAACTGTGAATAAAAGTGAATAACTTTAGGGGTAATGTTAATTACCTGATTGACTTTTACTACAATATTGTGATTATTCAACAAAAAAACTCACCATTTTTTTGTGTTTATTCACAATAAAAAAAAATAAAATAGACCGATGAATCTCTATTAAAAATTAGTGTTTTTATTTTTTTAAACTTTTACACGGTTCCTACTACTACTATTACTAATTAAAGTTAAATTAATTAATATAAAAAAACCATTAGTGACAATTAATATTATCGTTTACAATAAATAAAAAGAATTTATGAAAATTACCGCACTACAAGAAAATCTAAAACAAGAGTTGGATTATTTACAAAAAGTGATACCAAATAGACCGCAATTACCGATTTTGTCTTCAATTTTTTTAAAAACAGAAAATAATAAATTACTTCTAGCAGCAACAGATTTATATTTAGGGATAAGATCTAATTTAGTAGTTGAAGTAAAAGAGAAAGGATCCTTAGTGGTCGATGGAGATACTTTTCGTAGTTTAATCTCATCTCTTTCTCCTGGAAAAATTGATTTAGAATTGTCAGAATCAGTTTTAAAAATTAGTCAAGGCAAAACAAAAATTAAGCTTAGTTGTCAATCTGCTGAAGAATATCCTAAATTTCCCAAAGTAACAGGTAATAATTTTAATTTAAAAGTTGCAGACTTAGAGCAAATCCAAAACCTAGTAGTTTTTGCATCAAGCAATGATCAAACTAGACCAGTATTGACATCTTTGTTAATGGAATTTTCTAGTAAGGGTTTAAAAGTTGTAGGTACCGACGGTTTTCGCTTAGCTAGTGCAGTATTTAATCAATTAAAATTTTCTTTTGATCAAAAACTCCTGGTTCCAGCCAAAGCCATTACTGAATTATTAAGAATTGCTAAGCAGTCTCAAACAGAAGATGTTGAAGTGGTAGTGGCCAATGAGCTTAAACAGCTTTTATTTAAGATTAATAGTGTTGATTTTTTTGTTAGGTTAATCGAGGGAGATTACCCACCCTACCAAAAAATTGTTCCGCCAAATTTTAAGCTAGCGGTCGAAATAGATAGTGACGAATTATTAAACCAATTGAAAAGAGCTCAAATTTTTGCTAGAGAAACATCCAACATTGTTTGTTTATCTTTTAAGAAACAAGATCAAAGTAATTTTTTAGTAATTAAAGCAATTTCCCCAAGCTATGGAGAGTATCTCGGAGAGATTTTGGTTGAATTAGAAACAGAACTCAGTCAAGAGGAGATTGCCAATTTACAGATCGCTTTCAACGCTCTTTATTTGATCGAGTTTATTAATGCCGTTGATTCAGAAAAAATCTCCATGTCAATTAATGAGAGTTTAAAACCAGCTCGATTTACTAGTTTAAAAAATAAAAACTATTTTTACATCAGTATGCCTTTTAGAGTAAACGAATAGCTTGTGTTATAATTACGCCTTATGAAAAGAACTTGGAATCCTAAGAAAAAAAAACGCCTCAGAATGCATGGTTTTTTGGCAAGAATGTCTAGTTTGGAAGGTAGAAAAGTGCTGGCCAAACGTAGAGCTAAGAAAAGAAAAAAACTAACCGTTGTTAAAAAAGGCTAAATTTTTATTATTTTTTAGAGTAAAATTGATTTAATGTTGGCAAAGAAAAACCGCCTTAACTTGTCTGTAAGAAAAAATAGCCAATTGTTTGAGTCAAGCAAACGTCTAACTACCGACAATTTACTTTTTTATTATCGATCAAATCAGTTATGGTTGAGAATTTCAGTTATAGCTCCAACTCGGCTATTTGCTAAGGCTTATCAGCGCAATAAAAATAGACGGTTAATTTATAATTTGATTAATGAAATTAGAAAAGATTTTCAAAAAACCCAGCAACAAGACTTGTATAATAAAAACATAGATGTCGTTGTTGTTTATAAAAAAATTGGCGCAACAGCAGCAACGATTAAAGGAGAATTGCTCACTTTTTTTAAAAAAATATCTAAGCATCATGAAACTTTATAAATTATTAAGCACCATTCGCCATAACATTATGTATAGTGTTTTTGGTTATTCTCCAGTTTGCTATCAGAACCCAAGCTGTGGTCGGTATACCGTTATGGAAATTGAAAAGAATGGTACAATTATCGGGTTAGCGAAAGGTATTTGGCGAGCATTGCATTGTCACCAATAATATAGTTATGGAATTCTTAATTACTTTTTTTAGCGAAGTCTTATTATTTTTAAATGGTGCGCTTGGTAGTGTTGGTTTAGCATTAATTGTGTTTACCATTGTTATTCGTCTTTTGATTTTACCTCTTACCCTACCTAGTATTAAATCAAGTCAAAAAATTAAAAAACTTCAACCAGAACTCAAAAAGATTAAAGAAAAATATAAAGATGATAAACAAGGCTATGCTCTAGCCCAGTCACAACTTTACAAAAGTTATAACATTAATCCTCTAGCCGGTTGTTTACCGCAGATTATTCAGCTTTTAATTTTAATTGTTTTGTATCGAGCTATCATTCGCCTATTTGACCAATCAACTGGTCTAAACTTTAGTTTTTTGTGGGCCGATCTTAGTCAGCCGGATAAAAAATATATTTTTCCTATTTTGGCTGCGCTGAGTCAATTTATTTTATCGTTAATGATTTCTCCAGCTACCCAAACTCGAGACGTGGTACCTAACAAAACCCAAAGTGACCTGTTAAAAAAAGCCAATGAAAAAGAAGAAGATATTGCAGAAATGGCTTCTACCATGCAACAACAAATGATGTTTATGATGCCAATTATGACCGGCGTCATCGCTTTAAGATTACCCTCTGGATTAGCTTTATATTGGATTATGGGAACATTGTTTAGCATTGTTACTCAATATTTTGTTTCTGGACTTGGTGGCATTGCGGTTTTTTGGAACAATCAAATTGCTAAAAAGGGTTATTTTGGTGCTAAACTTTTACCAGAAGAACAAGGACAAAACTTGTTACTTAAAGAAGCAAAAAGCGAAAAAATAATTAAAGAATCATTATTTAAAAAATCCCTAAAAAAACCAAAACTAACTGAAGAAACCAATCAGTTAGCTCAGCTTTTAGCTCAAAAAGGTGGTAGCACTGAGGCTTTGCCCGCCAAAAATACTAGAGCTACAAAAGTTAATTCTCAAAAAAAGATTAAAAAAAATCGACAAAGAAAAAAACGCGCCAAAAAAATGCGCTCCTAAGGATGTCTATATGAAAATCGAAGAATACGTTAGCAAATTAATTGAGTACCTTAAATTTGAGGGTGAAATTGAAATTAAAGTTGAAGAAGATGACGAAAAAGTTCACATCAATATTCAGACCGACGAACAAGATATTGCCCTGCTAATTGGTAATAAAGGTGAAACTCTCGAAGCTATTGAGTTGTTAACTAAACTAAGTTTTAAAGATGACTACGAAGATAAACGCATTATTTTAGATATTAATCAATATAAATTGCGTCAAGAAGAACGTTTGCAAGAAAAAGCGATTAATTTGGCCAGACGAGTTTTAGAAACTGGTAGACCATATGAGTTTCGTTATTTAAATTCTTATGAGAGACACTTAGTGCATGAAGCTATCGCCAATGAAACTGATCTGAAAAATTTAACAACTCATTCGGAAGATAGGGATCTTGGTCGAGTTCTAATTATTGAATTGAAGGACAATTCTTAAGCTTGCAAAAATAATGCGTTGATTATGCGTTAATAATTTATTTTTTCGACTATGTTACAAAAAATCAAAGTTTATACTGATGGTGGATCAAGGGGCAACCCCGGGTTGGCTGGTGCAGGTGTTTACATGGAAGATCAGTCTGGCCAAGAATTTTATCGAGAATTAAAATTTTTAGGAACAAAAACTAACAACGAAGCGGAATATTTGGCGTTTTTAATGGCGATTGATTATTTAATGCGCTTTGAACTGAAAAATCCTGGATTAATTAAAAGTGTAGAATTTTTTTTAGATTCAAAACTAGTAGTCGAACAAATTAATCGGCGCTGGAAAATTAAAAAGGCAGAATTGAGACAATTAGCTGACAGTTCGTGGAAAAATTTAAGTGCTCTGCCCTATCCGATTAGCGTTAACCATTTACTTAGAGAAAAAAATACAATAGCTGACCAATTAGCCAACGAGGCAATGGATCAAGCTTGTTAATTGCCCTGGCTTTAATTTACAATGTCCTTTAGTGATGTTAGGCGAGAAACAATATTTAGCCAGTGAATTAATTGAAGAACAAGCTGTGGTTTTTTTATTAGTTGAAGAAGAAAATTTTTTTACTAGGCAATTAGTGACTTTTTTTCAAGACTGTGGCCTAGATGTCCAACCATTGTTATTGAGTGCTTTTGCGGATGCTAAACAAGCCCAAAAACAATATCAGAAGATCAAAAAAACTGAAATTTATAAATTAGTGTTTGTTGGAGGTTTTAAAGATAATTTTTTGGATAAACCAGATTTTGTTTTACAAGTTGTGCAAGCTTTAGAAAAAACTTTCGCAGAAGAAACACGAGTTTTACCAATTTTATTTTTGTTAAACTATTCTAGTCCAGTGTTTCCAGTCAATTTTAAACTAAATCATTATGAGACATTTTGGTCTAGACAAAACCTTTTTATTAATCGAATTTTAAAAAAATTTAGCACTGCACAGTTTTGTTTGTTGGAAGATTATATCGATTTAGAATTTGATTTGAGTTTGAAATTCAATTTATCTTTCAGTCTTTTTAAACAACAATTGCTTGTAGATAATCAAGGTGACTGTTTCTGGCAATCTCAAGAAGGCTTATTTCAAACTTTTAAAAAAATATTTTTTCAAAGTAAGCCCGGTGAAAAATTTCTATTAAGAGGAAAGAAAACCTCCAGTACGGATTTTTTATTAAAGGCTCAGGATTTGTGTGGTCGATATTTTTTAGAAAATTTTAATATCTTAAAACTTTTTCCTAAAAACGATGATAAAAAACCGCTTTTAGTCGATTTTGTCAGAATCTATCAATCAAATGATTCAATAATAGATGTTTTAGATCAAAAAATTCGTCAACTTCCTCTTTCTTTAAACCCTCAATTTATTTTAAACAACAATGATCTCCAAGCTCTTAAAGAGCAAGAAAAGATTGTTGTTCTGCCATCTAAGACAGATTCTCTAAAAGAGTCGAAAAAACCGGAAACAGCTATAAATAAATCCCCAGATGATGAAGTAGCGTTGGGTACAAAAGCAAATAAACAAGCGTCATCTGCACAGGTAGTAAAAAAAGAAATTAAAAATGAAGATAAAAACCAGAAAAATATTGATAAATCAATCGATATTGATAAAAAATTGCAAACAATTTTTCGCAGCGAACAAAAAGAAAGGCAAGACGAGCGTTTTAGCAAGAATCTCAAAGGAGCTCGCAAAATTGTCAAGAAAAGCAAATATCGTCGACTGTCTTTTTACTTTGGAATGTTTTTAGCTAGCGTAGGTTCGTTTGTTTTAATGTTGTTTCTGAATTTTTATATTACACAAAAATTGTTTGAAAAAAATTTGTTAACAACTTTGCAACAAGCTGTTGAACATCCAGATTCGGCATCAACCATAATTTTAAATAATAAAAAATATTCATTTTTTAAGTGGCAGTTGCTTACTTACCAAAAGATATTTGGTGACGATTTTTTATCAACGCCTTATAATTATTGGCAAATCTTTGTTCACATTAACCAGGTTCAGGAACTAGCAAAAGACTTGGAGAATCAGTTTTTTAATTTTTATCAAACAACTCTAGCAAGCGACAGCAATCCAATGGCTGAATGGTCTGATTTGTTATTGAAAAAAGAAAAAATTTATCAACAAAAACAAGAATTGAGCCACTTGTTAGATCAGCTCAATCCAGATATTTTGCCCGAAAAACAAGCTAGTATTTTAGCTCAATATAAAACTCAATTACTAAAAGAAATTAGAATAGAGCAACGCGCTATGGTGTTTGCAGAAGCTTTTAGCGAGTTGTTGTTAAGCCCAGCAAGAACCAGCATTGTTGTTTTAATTCAAGATAGCAATGAACTCCGTTCTAGCGGAGGCTTTTTGAGTTCTTTAGCTACTTTAAGTTTTGAAAACGGACAGTTACTAAATTGGCAAGTACACAATGTGGCAGATTTGGATCAAAGAGTCTATGGAGATAAAGAAATCAGTGAAGAATTAAAAAACTTATTGCTGACTGATAAGTTGTTGTTGAGAGATGCTAATTGGCCAGCGGATTTTACTGAGTCTGGTGCCAATATTTCTTGGTTCATCGAGCAAAGTTTAAGTTTAAAACCTGATTTAATTTTAAGCTTAAACAGCAAAGAGCTTTATGCTTTGCTCACTCCCCTCTTCCCCATTGCGATTAATAACATTGAATTAAATCAAAATAATTTTTTTGAAGAATTGTTGAGACAGGAAAATTTAGATTTTAATGATCTCAATAAAGTGTTTTTTGATCGTTTATTAAAGGTGTCGCCAGCAGAGTTGATTTCTATTTTTAGGCAGTTGTTGTTAGCTTTAGAAAGTCGAGAGACTTTCTTATATACTGCTAACGCAGAATTGTCGACGGTGTTAAAAAACAATTTGTGGTCTGGTGAGCTATTAGATACTCCCTGTCCTAGTGATTTTGCGATGAATGATATTTGTTTTACTGATGGTATTTATCAATTAGAAAACAACGTTGGTTTAAATAAAATTAACCGTTTAATCACTCAAAAAATTGATCATAGTTTGGGAATTAGTGAAAATTTTATTCGTCATAAACGAGTGATTAATCTGGAAAATCATAGCAGACAGAATTTTTGGCCAGAAGGTGATTATCAAACTTATTTAAAATTTTATCTGCCCAAAACCGCTCGTTTAGAAAAAATTACTTTGAATGGCGAAGTTGTTAGTCAAGATACTTATCGCTGGTTTGAAGAACAAGATCGACGAGTTTTGGCTTATAGGCTAGTGGTGCCTTTGTTGTCTAGTAGCACTTTAGAATTGGTATATTTGGTTCCTCACGAATTGAAAGCTCCATTTTCTTATGTCTTTTTAGATCAAAAACAGCCTGGCATTTTTAATAAAGAAACGCAATACAAAGTTTTATTTAGTGAAGTTTTTCAACCAAATCTGATTGCACCTCAAGCTAATTACGAAAATAAAGTTATAGAATTTAATAACACCAATCAAGATAATTTTTTGTTTGCAGTAGCCTTTTAGTTTCACGTGTAAAAAGGCCTTTTTTGATTAAATAGTTTGAATTATTAATCTTTTTTTAGTATTTTTTATTATTTTTTTTAATTTTGTTTGATTGCTTTCTTTCGCTATTTTTTTGCTTTTATTTTTTTAGAGATTCTCATGGCTTTGTGGTAGAATAGATAACCGTTTCGAATTTCGAAAGAAAAACTCTCGGAAATAGATAGGAATTTTATTTATGACAAAAACAACTTTTAAAGTAGTGAAACGCTCAGAAGCAAAAGCCAAACACTTACGTCGTCAAGGCATTTTACCAGCTAATATTTATATTCCCAAAAAAGAATCAATAGCTTTGGAAATGGATCCCATTAACTTTGCCAAATTATATAAAGAGGTGGGCGAGACTGGCTTGATTTATTTAAATATTGAGGGAGAGAGCAAAGCAATTCCAGTTTTGATCGATCAGGTAGACATGGATTATTTGGGAAGTAATTTTGAACACGTAGTTTTTAGAGGAGTCAATTTGAAAGAAAAGATTACAGCTAATGTGCCTGTTGAGGTTGTTGGAGAATTTGATGTGCCTGAAGCAGTGCTAATTACTGTGCAGAATGAAGTCGAAGTTGAAGCTTTGCCGGCTGATTTGCCAGAGAAATTCGTTTTTGATGTTAGCAAATTAAAGATGATTGGAGACTCATTTACCATGGCTGATTTAGATTTTGATCAAGAAAAAGTAGAATTAGTTTTATCTGAAGAAGATGATCCACATGAAAGAGTTTTGGTGTCTGTTCAGGCTCAGGAGGAAGAAGAAGTTGAAGAAGTTGCTGAAGAATTGGCTGAACCAGAATTGGTCGGAGAAGAGGACGGGTCTGATAAGACTGATGCTACTCAAGAAGCAACTGGCGAAAAAACCACTAGTGACAAGCCCGCTGATGAAACCCCAGAATCAAGCAATCAAGAAAATACTTAAATTAATTTGAGTAATTAGTTTCTGGCTGAGAATAATTAGGATCAAGTTCCCAAGCTTGATCGAATTTTTCTTGAGCTAAACTCAGATCTTCAAGTTCGAGTATTTTTCCCAAATTAAATAAAACATCACGGTTATATTGTTGTTGTGTTGCTAGCGATGAATAGAACTTTTTCAATTCTGCTAATTCTGTTTGTTCTAGAGCAAGCAGAATTTCACCGGGGTTTTGGCTAAGAGCTGCTTTTAATTCAACTGCAGGATGCATGTGTTTTTGCCAAAGTTTCCAATTAATTAAACAAAGCATGAGTAAAACCACCAATAGCAGGGGAGTTAATTCTTGTTTTTCTTTAACTTTAAGTAATAAATATTGAATGCTAAATAATACAAGTTTGCTTAAAAGTTTAATTAACAAAAATAATAATAAAATAAAATTAACGATTTTATTTAACATGAAGGCCACCGACTACACATTAATATTGGATCGTCAATTAGTTTTTCTTGATAGAGAATTTGCCAGATACTTTCAGTGACAAAAGGAATAAAAGGATGAAATAACTTAAGGAAAACAATTAAGCCTTCAAGTATTTTTTCTTGACTTATCAATCCTTTTTTTGAATCTTCTATACATTTATCACAAAACCAGTGCCAAAATTCATTATGTAAGGTTTCAGCGGCTAAACCTAATTGTAATTGGTCTAAATTACGACTGACATTGGATTGAACCTGCTTGAGTTTTTTACTAAATTTTTTATCTAGTTTAGCGCTTTTATGATTGTTTGCGGCTAAATGTTGTTCGCGTTGTAATAAAATAAAGCGAGTCGCGTTCCACAGTTTATTATTAAGATTGCGCATAGCCTTAAAATCAGTTTCACTCAGAGTTTTATCTAAACCCGCACTGGAACGAATCACAATTGCCATTCTAAGCGCGTCTATACCATATTTTTCGCCAATTTCTAATGGATTAACGACGTTGCCCTTACTCTTACTCATTTTCTGGCCTTTGCTGTCTCTAATAAGGCCGTGCAGGTAAACTTTTTTAAATGGTAATTGTTGAGTGCTATATAGGCCCATCATCAACATCCGCATCACCCAAAACATTAAAATATCATAGGCTGTCTCCATAATAGTGGTGGGATAGAAGCGATCAAAATCACCTTTTTTATTATTTTCTAAGGCAACAACTGGCCATTGGCTTGAAGAAAACCACGTGTCGAAAGTGTCAGTTTCTTGTAGATATTGTTTTGAAGATTTTGGCTTGTGTTGGCTGACTAGAAATTGAGCGCCAATCGGTGCACTTAAACTTTGTAAGCCAGCTTCGATTTCTGAAAAACTGTATTTTTGTATTAATTCAGTAATTAATCCGCTAATTCGTTCTTTGTTTTTATTTAAAAAACTAATTCTCAAATCAGGATTTTGTTCAATATCATACCAAACTGGTAGGCGGATCCCCCACACAATCTGTCGGCTAATGTTCCAATCTTCTAAGGTTTCTAGCCAATGACGTAGAATCTTGTCATGACCGGCTCCATAAACTTTGAGCTCTTTCTTCTTAATTCGATTCAAGACAGCTTTAGTTAATGGTTTCACTTTGACGTAAAACTGGGGAAGAGGTAGTGGTTCGATGGGATTGCCACATCGATAACAAACGCTTAAATTATTATGATAATTATTGTCTACTTTAACCAATAAGCCTTTGTCTGCTAAGTCTTTGACCACTCGTTCTCTGGCAACGGCGACTTTGAGGCCAGCATATGGGCCAGCATTTTCAGTTAAGCGTCCTGCAAAATCTACAATCTGAATTGGCGCTGGCAATTCATCTTGATGTCTTTGCCAGACCGCAAAATCATTAAAATCGTGATAAGGAGTGATTTTTACTACACCCGTGCCGAAGTCTTGATCTACAAATTCATCGGCGATAACTTTGAGTTTAAATTGACCATTTAAACTCTCAACCTCAATTTCTTGTCCAATATATTGTTGATAGCGTTTATCATGTGGATGAACTGCGAGTCCAGTATCACCAAATTTGGTTTCCGGCCTAGTAGTGGCTAAGACAAAAGGGCCATACTTAATGTAATAAAGAGCTGTTGCTTGTTCTTTATGATCAACTTCTAGATTACTAAAACCAGTACCACATTTGGGACAATAATTAACTAAGCGATTAGCGCGATAAATCAAGCCATCATTCAACATTTTCTTAAAAGTAGTAATAACACTGCTTACGATATCTGGATTTAAAGTAAATTTAAAACGGCTCCAATCGGCACTAGCACCCAGTTGTTGACTTTGCGAAATGGCGATTTGACTATTTTCTGCCACATAGTCCCAAATCATCTGATATAAAGTTTGTCGGTCAAAATGAAAACGACTATGACCTTCTTTTTTTAGTTTTTTCTCAAAAACAAACTGAGTTTCAATACCGGCGTGATCAGCCCCTGGAATCCAGACAGTATCGTGTCCCTTCATTCGAGCATGGCGAATTAAGATATCTTCCAAAGTTAAAAAACTAGCATGGCCCAAATGTAGTGGGTCATTGGCGTTGGGTGGGGGCATTATGATAGAAAAACTTGGTAAATCATCCTTTTTTAAGTTCTGATTAATTTCGCTATCAGGATTAAAAGTATTGGCTTCTTGCCAGAGTTGATAAATTTTAGCCTCGTTTTTTGTAGCTTGGTAATGTTTATCCATCGATTGTTGATTATAGCATTGAAGCTGATGTGACTCTATTTGTAACTTTCTCATTGTTCTCTGATAAAATAGCAACGATGAAACAAAATTTAGTCGATTATGATCGCGTCAATGTGGTTAATGATCGCGACGAAATTATTGCCCATGCTGACAAGTTAGTAGCTCATTTAGGTGAGGCCATACTTCATCAAGCCATTTCCTTATTTTTGTTTAAAAAAAATGAAATAAATGGTTTTGATTTATTGATTCAAAAACGTAGTGAACAAAAAATTGTAGCTGCCAATCAGTGGGGTAACACAGTCTGTGGCAATGTGGCTATGGGTGAAAATCACCAACAATGTTTATGGAGGCGCTTACGAGAAGAATTGGATATTAATTTAACCAACAATCTTCGTCAACAAACTCAAAAGGTTGCTGTTATTAATTATCACGTGGCTTGTAATCAAACATATAGTGAGCGGGAAATTGATCATATTTTTGCTTTGTTTTTAAATCGACAACAACTAGCCGATCTATCTATGACGCTTAATCCTTTAGAAGTGAGTGAAGTCGCCTGGGTTAATTGGTCGAGTTTAAGCAAAAAAAAGCATGTGCAAAATTTAGAATTTGCTCCATGGTTAGAGCTTTTTTTAAATAAAGAGCAGATTACACAAGCTCTTAATCGTTTCTTGGAAAATTTAACCATACAATCTGATAAAGAAAATTAAGTAATTGGATTTTTATGAAAACAACAAAAATTCCCCAGCATGTAGCTATTATTATGGATGGCAATCGGCGTTGGGCTAGAAAACAAGGTTTGGCGATTATTAAAGGCCATCGCAAAACGGCTGAAGAAACGATAGAGCGTTTAGCCGATTATGCGATCAAAGTTGGTGTTGAGTTTTTAACTTTATGGGCTTTTAGTACCGAAAATTGGCAGCGCGACCAGGAAGAAGTGGAAGGGATTATAAATTTGTTTCGTGAAACATTTTCCACAGCAGCTGAGCGTTTACATAAAAAGGGGGTGCGGGTGCACACTATTGGTGACTTGAGTCTTTTTCCTCAGGACATTAAGGAAGGGGTGAAGCGTTGGAAAAAAGAAACGGCGAAAAATACTAAATTAGTGGTGACATTTGCACTTAATTATGGCGGTCGTGATGAATTAATTCGAGCTGTCAATCGTTTAATTACTGAGGAACAGAATTTAAAAAATAAAAAAATTACGCTGCAAATTTTAGAAAAATATCTGGATACTAAACAAGAAATTAATTTACCCGATCCGGAATTAATTATCAGACCTGGTGGGGAAGAACGCTTATCTGGTTACTTGCCTTGGCAAAGTGTGTATAGTGAATTATATTTTTGCAAAACTTTGATGCCGGATTTTAACGAGGTAGAATTTGCCAAAGCGTTAAAAGAATTTGCCAATCGACAGAGACGTTTCGGCCAATAAGTGTATGGTTTAAAACCAATTTCTTTCTGACCCAGGTATAGAGAGAGATTTAAGGGTATCTATCCCAGTAAAGCTAGCAAGCAAATTAATAATAATAAAAGCTGATAGGGCTAAAATAATACCGATAATAGCAAAAGTGATAGTATTTTTGGCTTTATCCACCTGTTGACTCTTGCCTGCAGACAACAGCATAGTGAACGCGGCATAGATAATCATGACGAAGCCAGCTATGCCAATTAAAGTCAAAACTACGGACAACACATTAGCCAGCACACAGCCAATTCCTTGAATCGTGGCAGTGCCATCTTGTACACAGTTTTCATTAATCGATTGCCAATCGCTAGTTTGTGCCTGAATAGGTTTCACTAAAGGTAATAGGGAAAAATTATTATTCATGATGGAACAATTATAGCAATAAAAAACCTCCTTTCCAAGTTGGCAAAAGGAGGTTTTTTGATTGTAAATTAATTTAGTCTAGTTGGGGTTATTAATGGTGCCTACGTTTTTAAAGACATCGTTAAAACTACCAAAGCCCAAGAAATTCACTACTAGAGTGATGACTGCATAAGAAGCAGCTACAATAATTAAACCAATGACTGCGGCAGTAATTTTATTACGTGCATCTTCGGCTTTTTGTTTGTCTCCACCTGAAGTAATCCACTGTACACCGCCAAAAATTAGATAAGCAAAGACTAAGACGGCGGCGAGTAACATCACCACATTTAAAATGGAACTAAACATTTTGCCAAAGTCGGTGGCATAACCCGTTCCTGGATTGACTTCAATATCGTCAAAAGCAGCCATTACTCCCTTAATTGGTAGCAGTAAACCACTTAAGGCACTAACAGAAGCGAGAGCGATTTTTTTAATTGATTTCATAAAAGTCTCCTTTTAAGTTTTTGTATCTAATTTCTATTATATCAAGTTTATTAGTCTTTAGCAAAAAAATCTAGATGAACTTAAGTGTAGTAATCCCTAAAAAATCAGCTACCAGATTAAACAGAGCTATGGTTGCAGCTAAAATGATTAGGCCAATGATGGCCGTGGTGATTTTATTACGTGCCTCTTCAACCTGTTGTTTGTCTCCAGAAGAAAGAATCCATTGGATTGCTCCCCAAACGATTAACGCGAGACAAGCGACAGCTCCTAAAGTCATCACGACACTTAAGATATTGCCCAGCCAAACTCCAAAGCCACCATCTGAGCTTGCAGCTCGATCTGCACCTAGTAGACCCTGTTTTTGAGCTTCATTGGTGATGTCTAAAGTGATTTGTGTTATAAGCATATGAATTTTTGCATGTTCTTTAATTATTAACTCCAGGAATACTTAATTTTAATAAATCAAATTCTCCGCCAAATAAAATTTTGCTAAGGAAACTTAATAAGACAAAGGAACTGACCAGTAGCACTAAACCAATGATGGCATTGGTAATTTTGTTACGTGCATCTTCGACTTTAGTTTTATCTCCACCTGAAGTAATCCAGGTAAACGCTCCAAGTAAAAAATAAACAATAACAGCTAAAGCACCAATAGTGATAGCAGCTCTCCACAAATAAACCGTGTATTCAACAAACTTACCTCCACTGGAAGTGTTAGCATCATTGACTCCTAAATCACCAATGACCGGGTTGCTAATACCCTGAGCTTGAATTAGTTGGGGAAATAAATAAACTAAGCAAACAGCGATTGTTATTATTAAATAGAAAATA